>CANQNI010000188.1 GCA_947625175.1 uncultured Eubacteriaceae bacterium
GTTGTGGATTCTGAAATGATGGAAACTATGCCAACAGGTTTAACTGCTGCTACAGGAATGGATGCTTTAACTCATGCTATTGAAGGTTATATTACATCTGGGGCCTGGGATTTATCAGATATGTTTCATCTAAAAGCTATTGAAATAATTAGTGATAATCTAAGAGATGCTGTAGCTAACAAACCAGAAGGTCGTGAAGGAATGGCATTAGGACAATATGTAGCAGGTATGGGATTTTCAAATGTTGGTCTAGGAATTGTTCACTCAATGACCCATCCACTTGGAGCTCTTTATGACACGCCTTATGGAATTGCTAATGCTATAATTCTTCCAACAGTCATGGAGTATAATGCAGAAGCTACTGGAGATAAATATAAATATATTGCTGAAGCAATGGGAGTTGATACTGAAGGAATGTCTCAAGAAGAATATCGAAAAGCGGCCGTTGACGCTGTTAAACAGTTAAGTAAAGATGTCAGAATTCCAGAAGATCTAAAGGAAATTGTTAAAAAAGAAGATATTCCGTTCCTGGCTCAAAGCGCCTATGATGATGCATATCGTCCAGGTAATCTAAAAGAAACTTCAGTTGAAGATATTACAGAATTATATGAATCACTAATCTAAATTAAAAAATGGTTCAGTTATCTAAATTTAGTTAACTGAACCATTTACTCTATATAGAACCACGTTTAGCTTTTCCCAAACGTTTAATTTCACTTTTTTTCCCATGTCTTTTTTCTAAAATTCTATAGACATCATTCATATTCATATTACTCTGGGCAAGTAATACTTCCAGATGATATAAAAGATCACCTGCTTCGTCAGCTATTTCTTTTTTATTTTCATTTTTAGCTGCAATTACTACTTCTGTTGCTTCCTCACCAACTTTTTTACATATTTTGTCTATTCCTTCACTAAAGAGATAGTTAGTGTAGGATTCTTCTGATGGATTTTCTTTTCTTTCGTTAATAGTTTTAGTTATAGTATTTAAAATATTAACATTTCCAGGAGTAATTTTAGAGTTAGTATAGTAATTTCTGAAAAAACAACTGGTATGGCCAGTATGACAAGCAGGGCCTTTTGGAATCACTTCAACTAATAAAGCGTCTTGATCACAATCATAATCAATTTTAACTACTTCTAAAAAATTTCCACTCGTCTCACCTTTAGTCCAAAGTTCTTGTCTAGATCGTGACCAGAAGGTTGCCAAATTAGTTTTTATAGTTTTAGCTAAAGATTCTTTATTCATATAAGCTAAAATCAAAACTTGTCTGGTATAGTAATCTTGAACTATAGTGGGAATTAAGCCTTTTTCATCAAACTTCAAATCAATATTCATTTTATTCCTGTTTAAAATTTATCTCTAATTGCTAGATTATTCATTTTTAAAAAATCTTTTAATTTTTTAACATCAATTGTTTTATAATGAAAAACTGAAGCAGCTAAGGCAGCATCTGCTCCAACTTCAAGAACATCTTTGAAATGTTCCATTTTTCCTGCCCCTCCTGATGCTATAACAGGTATTGTTAATTCTTCAGCTAGTTTTCGATTTAATTCTAAATCAAACCCTTGTTTAACACCGTCAGTATCAATTGAATTAATACAAATTTCACCAGCACCAAGTTCTTCTCCTTTTTTAGCCCATTCTATGGCATCCAAATCAGTTTTTTTTCGGCCACCTTGAATATAAACACTCCAACTATCTTTATCATTTCTTTTGGCATCAATCGATAAAACTACGCATTGCTTTCCAAAATGATTACTAGCTTCTCTTATTAATTCTGGATTTAAAACTGCAGATGAATTTACAGAAACCTTATCCGCACCAGCATTAAGAACTCTTCTGAAATCTTCTGTTGAAGAAATACCGCCACCTATTGTAAAAGGAATTCTAATTGTTTGAGCTATTTGTTCAACAATATCAATAAATAAACTTCTTTCTTCAGCACTAGCAGTAATATCATAGAAAACTAATTCATCGATTCCTTCATCCGAATAACGTTTCCCCAACTTAACCGGATCTTCAACATCTTTAATATCTTTGAAATTAGTTCCTTTAACAACCCTGCCGTGGTCTACATCTAAACAGGCTATAATTCTTTTAGCTAACATTAGTTTTGCAAATATTCTTCTAAATCAATTTTTTTTTCGTAAATTGCCTTACCAGTAATTGCTCCATAAAGATTTAAACTTTTTAAATAATCTAATTGATCTTTATTTGCCACTCCACCAGAAGCAATAATATTAATATCCAAGTTATTATTTAGATCTTTTAAAACCTCATAATTAGGTTCACTAAGCATACCATCTCTAGAAATATCAGTATATATTAGAGTTTTTAGTCCAAGGCCTTCTAGTTCTTTAGCTTTATCTAATACTTTTTCTTTGCTAACTTCAGTCCAACCTTTAGTAGCAATGTAATCATTTTTAGCATCTAAAGAAACTGCTATTTTATCTCCAAACTTTTTTAAAATATTTTCTAAAAACTTAATATCTTCAATTGCTTTAGTACCTATAATTACTCTCGATACTCCATTATCCAAATACTTTTGGATAGTTTTTTCGTCTCTAATCCCACCTCCTACTTCAACAGGAATTGAAACTGAGTTTACGATTTGTTTTATAAGATCAAAATTTTTTGGTTCTCCTTCAAATGCCCCATCTAAATCAACAATATGGATAAATTCTGCACCTATGTTTTCAAAGTATTGAGCTATTTCGACAGCATTTGAACTATAAACATTCGCACTATCTTTTTTTCCCTGGATAAGTCGAACACACTGACCTTCTTTTAAATCGATAGCAGGTAAAACAATCATGATAATTCCTCTAGTAAGTTTTTTAACATTTGCATTCCAATTTTAGAACTTTTTTCCGGATGAAACTGAGTTCCAATTACATTATTATTTCTTACTATTCCAGGAACCCATACTTTATAATCACTCCAGGCTAGAACATTTTTATTAAAATCTTGAGGTTGAGCATAATAAGAATGAACATAATAAACGTAATCACCATTTTTTATATTTTTAATAAAAGGATCATCAGGATTATTTAAATTTAGCTCATTCCAGCCCATATGAGGAATTTTAGAACCTGGATATAGTTCTTCTTTTTTAAAAGGAATGATTTCTCCTGGAATTAGACTTAATCCATTAGTTTCTTCTATTTCAAAACTCTTATCAAACAGCATTTGCATCCCAAGACATATTCC
>CANQNI010000189.1 GCA_947625175.1 uncultured Eubacteriaceae bacterium
GCATGGGCAAACAACAAGTTCTATAACTGTCAGTTACCACCAGTTATTTCTTTCTTTAGTGGTACCCGTTCAGTTCCTATCGTAACTGCTGTTTGTGCCATCATACTTGGTGTTATTATGTATTACGTATGGCCTTATATTCAAATGGGTATGAGTGCTTTAGGTCATCTGGTAGAGATATCTGGGATATTTGGTACCTTTCTTTATGGATATATTGAGCGTGCTCTGATTCCATTCGGGCTGCATCACGTTTTCTACTTGCCATTCTGGCAAACCTCTATCGGTGGTACGATGAGTGTCGATGGCCGTGAAATCGCTGGTGCACAAACTATCTACTTTGAATTATTACGTCAAGGTAATATAGACGATTCAGCTGTTTCTTATACTCGTTTCTTCGCTGGTAAATTCCCATTCATGATCTTTGGTTTACCTGGAGCTGCTCTGGCTATGTATCAGACCGCTTATGAAGATAAAAAGGAAATTGCTGGTGGTCTTCTGCTCTCAGCTTCTCTGACAGCGATGTTAACCGGTATTACCGAACCAATCGAATTTACCTTTATCTTTGTTGCTCCTGCTCTTTACTATGGCGTTCACTGTGTTCTCGCCGGATTATCTTTCATGTTAATGCATCTGTTTAACGTAACAGTTGGTATGACTTTCTCCGGTGGTATTATTGACTTGTTCCTGTTCGGAGTATTACAAGGACTTCAGACACACTGGTATATGGTATTAGTAGTTGGTGTTGTTTACTTCTTTATTTACTGGTTCCTATTCAAATGGATTATTATCCACTTCGATCTTGGTACCCCAGGACGTGAAAAGGATGAAAATGCAGAAGTTAAACTTTATACAAAAGCCGATTACAATGCTGCTAAAGGTGGACAAGGCGCTACTTCAGCCAGTGGCGGACCAATCGATATGAAGTCAGCTGCTATCTTAAAGGGTATCGGTGGTAAATCTAACTTAGATGGTGATGTAGACTGCTGTATTACACGTTTACGTTTTTCAGTTAAGGATCCTAGTCTGGTAGATGAAGATCTGCTCAAATCAACAGGAGCTGTTGGTGTTGTCTCTCAAGGAAATGGTCTCCAGATTATCTATGGTCCAACCGTTCCTAGTGTAAAGAATGACCTGGAAGAATTCCTGGAAACACCTGAAGCTGACCATGTAGATGAAATTATTGGAGATAATAACGAAGTGGTTGAAGAAGAAACTCCTCAAGAAGCTAATGTAGCTACTCAGGTTGATGAAAAGTTCACACCTCCAATCGTAGGTCGTTGTGCTCCAATTACTGAATCACCAGATGAAGTATTTAGTTCTAAGATGCTTGGTGATGGTATCGTAGTCTTCCCAACAGGTAATCAGGTTCTTGCCCCATGTAATGGTACGGTTTCACTGGTATTCCCGACCAAACATGCTATTGGTATGAAATCCGATCAGGGTGTTGAAATCTTAATCCATGTTGGTTTAGATACTGTAGCCTTAGAAGGAAAAGGATTTACTCAAAAAGTTGAAGAAGGTGCTATTGTAGAACAAGGAGATGTCTTAATGGAAATCGATCTTGATTATATTGAAAAGAATGCTCCTTCAACTGCAACTCCGATGATCTTTACAGAATTACCGGATAACTTGGAAATGAAGATTCTAAAGACTGGTGATGTTACTAAAGGCGACGATGTTGTTGAAGTAAAAACCAAATAAAATAATTTATTGATTAAGCAACTAATGGGAGTCTGTTAATTTCTAAAAGAAGTTAACAGACTTCTTTTTTGCGTTAAAATAAAATCATGAAAGATTATCTTAAAGTAATAAGTCCATTTCTTTTAGATTATGAAGATGAAGTAAGAAAAGTAAGAAGAGATTTACACCAGATTCCAGAACTTGGTCTTGAGGAGTTTAAAACACAGGAATATATAAAGAATTACTTAACAAGATTAGGCTATAATCCGGAAGAAATAATAGGAACCGGATTAACTTTGTTTATTCCTGGTGAGACAGAAGAAACAATTGCCCTTCGAACAGATATAGATGCGCTTCCAATAATGGAACCGGAAGGAAATGAATACAGATCAAAACATAAAGGAATAATGCATGCCTGTGGTCATGATGGACATATGACAATGTTACTGCTTCTGGCTAAAATTCTTAAAGATCACCCCGAGATAAAACATCCAAATCTTCTACTAATCTTTCAGCCTGCAGAAGAAGGCCCTGGTGGAGCCGAAAAGATAGTCAGGACTGGTCTTTTAGATAGGTATCATGTGAAGGCAATTTATGGGTTTCATCTTATCCCCTATATTAAAGAAGGTACTGTTAGTACCAATCCTGGTCCAATGTTTGCCCAAACATCTGAATTTTATCCGGTAATTTCTGGGAAGAAAAGTCATGCCGGAAACCCTGAAGACGGGATAGATACTATAGTAGCAGCCAGTCAGTTTGTTCTAAGTGTTCAACATTTAATTAGCAGGAATATGAAACCGTCTGATGCTGCTTTAATTAATATTGGAACTTTCAATGCTGGAGATGCTATGAATATAGTAGCAGGGGAGGCTAAACTGACAGGGACTATCCGTTCGTATAGTAAAGAAGACCATAAGAGACTTAAACAGCGTTTAAAAGAGGTCTTAGCAGGAATTGATCTTGCTTTTGGAACTAAGAGCTCTCTAAATTTCGTTGATATGTATAATCCACTAATTAATGATAATAATTTATTTAACAGAGTCTGGAATAACTTAGAACCACCGAAAGAGATTTTTGAAAAAGTAATGATGGCCGAAGACTTTAGTATGTACTTAGATAATATCCCAGGCCTCTTTATTGGCCTAGGAACTATGACTGATCAGTTTAATTCAGGTCTTCATACAGCAGAATTTAATTTTAATGAAGAAGTTTTACTTAGAGGAATTGATACTTATTTAAAAATAATAGAAACCTATGTATAAAAATTTGAGTTTATTTTACGATGATTATATGCAGAATGTCGATTATGATAAGTGGGGAACTTATCTGCAGCGAATTATAGATCGGGAAGAAGTAAATCCCAGGGAAATTCTCGAATATGGAGCTGGAACCGGGGAAATAACCTTTCAACTTTCTCTACCCCCTTTAAGCCATGTCAGTGCAGTTGATTTAAATGATGATATGTTGACAATTGCCCAGAATAAATATGGTGAAGTTAAAAATATAGATTTTTTTAAAGGCGATATGAG
>CANQNI010000190.1 GCA_947625175.1 uncultured Eubacteriaceae bacterium
CTTAGCGCTGAGAATACTACGCTGGAGACGGCGTGGGAAGGTAGGACATTGCAAGGCTTTTTTTTAGCCCTTCTCTGTAAACGATAACATTCCAGGAAAGCCTATTCTTCTTTTTTATCCGAGATTTTAATATTAAGGGTAGTTATACAGGGGTAAGCTGAATCCTAAAATTGAGCGCACTTATCCCATAATTTTTTTATCCTTTTTAATTTTTTCTACATGCATTATTTCCGGTCTGTTTTTTCTGACTGATTCATCCTTTTTCTGGGTAAATAGAAAGTCAAGATTACCTCCTATTGTCTGATCAATAGCATCAATAGGATTTAATCCAAGGTGTTGGGCAGTACTCAGAACGGAAAGAAGGTCAGCATAATCCTGAGCTCCTTTTTCTGTTTTAAAGATTTTGGAAACATCTAGTTTATGCTTAATCTGAGCTGCTTCCTTTTCACTTTTGTTGTTAGTACGGGGAATTTCGGTATTATAAAGGTGAGCCAGAATTCCCTTTTTATAATCACTAAAACGCAGGAGCAGGTTATTTGTTTTTCTACTGGCTCCTGTTTCTTTTAGTCCGACTTTTACTGCCTGGTCGTACTGATTTTCAAGTATTTTGATTTCTTCTTCAGGAACCGGTCGTCCTTCTTCTCTAGCCTGATAATAGGCTTTGTAGCTGTCAAAGGCAAACTCCTGCATCAGTTTAATCCATTCCTGGTCCGGATCTCTGAGCATGGCAGCGAGAAGTTCTCTCTCTAAGTGAGACCAGCAGTAGGCATTTTCAAACTGTCTGTTTTGATAATTCTTAAAGAAATCGCTCACCATCGTTCCTTTAATCAGATCAAAAACCCCACTTTTTCTCGAACCAATAAGACCTCTGGATTTATCAATAACGTGCAGGACAAAGGGACCGCAGACAAGAATATGATCGTAGTAAGTCTGGCCATTAACTGAGAGTTCGGTTTCATCAGCCTGGAAGATTTTATCTTTATCTCCGGCTTCTTTTTTAAGAAAATCCGCTATCTTTTTGGAAACCCTGGTGAAATTAAGAGAAACTTTTTTAATAATTGAATTAACCTGAGTAGGATTAATCGTAATTCCAAAGTCATCCCTCATGATTTCACTAATGCGTTTCATGGAAACGAGCCCGATACTGTGAAGAATAAAGACCTGGCGTTTAACGCCGTCGCCATAACTGATTTCAGCCCTGGCTTCTTCAGGAAAAGTCCCTTTAATCATTTTTGGACCCCGCTTTCCTTTAACTTTGGTTTTCATCTGAACATAGCGGGTTACTTCAGTCTGGCTGATAATATCAATTCGGTTGTGAACAGCGCCTTCTTTCCACTGGTGTTTCTTTATCTCTGCTTTACTCATTCCTGCAGGATAGCATTTAATGATTTTATCCGGGATAACATCATCATTTAAAGCAGGCTTGTAGCCAAAGCCTGTCTTTTCGGGAACAATTGTCATTCGCTGATCGTGACTTTTGTTTCGGCCATTACGATAGATTGGCTGATTTCCGGGGTAGCGATGTTCCTTTGAAGGAGGGGTAGTGCTGGTTTCTGAGCTTCGCTGAAGTTTGAGTTCGAGAATTTCTTCTTCCAGATCCCTTACTTTTCTTTTTTCCTGAGCTACTTCGTTGGTTTTCTGATTAATTATCTTCCGCTTTTCTTCCTGCTGGTAAATCATGGTCTGATTAGCTGAGCGTAGAATCCTATTTTCCCGTTCGACTTCCTCTAACCGACTCTGATCTGGAACAGTTCTTTTTTCATCATGGGCAGGAACATAGTGGCCTTTTATATGAACATCGTGGGCAGGAACATAGTGACCTTTTACGTGAACTTCAACAGTTTCTTCCGGCTCAGGATTAGCCGGTTCTTCTTTACTATCTAAAGTAATGAGTTGATTGTAGGTATTATAGAGAATTTCAATAATTTTTTTAAATTTGAAGTAATCACATTTTAAAAAACTAATAAAAATGAGTATAATATTAACTAGGCACTTGAAGATAGTTGTGTGAGTAATGTTTTGGTCCTGAGGATCACTGTCTGATAAGTGCCCTAATTCTTCATTAACACTACTCTTTAATTCAGCGTATTTCATTTCCAATATCCTTTCTCTTTTTAGTATATATACCTAAATTTAAAAGAAAAAATACCTAAAAACGCCAAATATTATTATTTTATTCTATTTTAAAATTTTATTCGACCTACCCCTGGATAACTACCCGTTTCGATTTTAAGTCAGATAATTCTATTATCTAACCCTATAGGATAGAAGGGGAGTAGAAAGATGAAAATAAGAAAGGTGGAGAAGAAGAGATTTGAACTTTTGCACTTAAATTTTGATAAAATAAACTAAATAAAAGTTTTAAAAAAAATGAGAAGATGCCTCTAATTAGTTTATTTTATGGAATAAGAGTAACTATGAATTATTCGGATCATAATCCGCCTCATTTTCATGCTAAATATGGAGATTATCAGGCAATTATTAATATCCTGGACAGTAATATCTTATCCGGTTATCTTCCCAATAGACAACTAAAGTTAGTTCTTGCCTGGACAGAACTTCATAAGGATGAGTTGATGCAGGATTGGGAACTATCTAGAGAGGGGGAGGAATTAATTCGAATTAAGCCATTATGAGTATTGATTTTAGATTATTTTCACCTTCCGTTCTTCAGGTATACCCAACCGATGACTATTCGATCTATCTTTATTTTAATGACGGGACAGTAAGACATTTTGATGTAAAACCTTATATAAAAGAAGGAACTGTCTTTGCTCCACTGAAGGATATAAGAATATTTAAAGAAAAAATCACTATTATTAATGAAACGGTCGCCTGGGATTTAGTAGGAAATAGAGACGAGTATCAATGTATTGATCTGGATCCAATTGAATTATATCAATCTCCAATAGTCGACGACCCTCTGGAAGATAAAGTTAATTAAGAGAAATGCAATTTTTATAAGTGAGTAATTTTATATAATCTAAGTATGAGAATTAAATGATGAAAAAATACGCGGAGCGAAAAAGTAATGATTCGCTACGCGTATTTTTTAAATTCATAGGAAAGGAGAAGAGATTAATCTTCTCGGACACTGTACCAGGAGCTCCTACCTTGTTTATGGATTTCAATATCTCCAGATTCTATTAAAGGTTTAAGGCGTCTGTAAATACTGCTTTTACTTAAACCAAAGTATTCACTCATTTC
>CANQNI010000191.1 GCA_947625175.1 uncultured Eubacteriaceae bacterium
TCTGAATCAATAAAATCCTTTATAGTAAGACCCAAGCCGCTATTTAAAGCACCGTTTTCTAAAAACTCCAGATCTTTTACCGAATATCTTGAAGCTGCTCTGGCAAAAACCTCTGAAGTACTTAATTCCAGAGAAAAATAAATTACATCATTTCTTTTACTGGCCATCTGATCAGCCATTTGTAGACAAAAGGCTGTTTTTCCTAAAGAACTTATAGCACCAATAATATATAACCCAGGATAAATTCCACCTCCTAATAATTCTTCGTGATCCAGAGACTTAAATTCAGTTTTAACTGCGTTTCCAAATAAGCCGTATTCAACTTTTAATTTAAATTCATCTTTTTTATTTTTATTAAGGCTGTTTTCGAATTCCTTAATTGGTTTTTTGCGAGCTATTTCTACTTCGCATTCCAGATCAGATCTATTATTTATTAAAAATTCATTAGCATCTTTAAACTCAGGATGTAAGGAATACAAATCTACTGAGTAACTTTCTATATTAGCCTCTTTTAGAGTCTCTAAGTGTTTTTCCTGAGCTTTTTGACCGGCTTCATCATTATCTAACGATAAGATTACAGGTCGTTTTATATCGTATTCTTTAAATATTTCAATGACAGTATTAATACCACCTGTTCCATTTAAAGCAATAGCATCGCCACCTACCTCGTGAATACTTGGTGCATCAAACAAACCTTCTACAATAAAAACCGGCTCTAGTACATTCGTACCTTCTATAACTTTATCTTTTTCTTCGATAATATGTTGAATTCCAAGTGGAATATCAATACTTCCTGTGGGCTTTCTGGTTTTTAAATTATCCTTAACGTGAGGGTTGGTGTCTCTTACTGCATAACTGGAAAGACTGGAAGGAAATAAAATACACGAATCAAAGGTTACATTTCCAACCTTCTGATTTTCAAGATAGCCCATACCAAAATATTGGGCCGTTGAAACACTAATATGACGCTTTTGAATAATATAATTCAAACATCTGGGAGTTAATAACTGACTCTGAGCTTTTTCGATAATTTTTTTATATTCCTGAGTCTTTCCTTCTAAAGCACTAAAAATTCTTTCTAATCTATCCTCTTTTGAAGATGAATCTTGTTTTATAACTTTAGGTATTTCAGATCTTTTTTCTAAAGGAATATTTAATATTTGACAGGTTTTACTTAATTTATCTCCATTATTTAATAGTCCGTATTTCTGACCAACGATATCTACAATATCGCCATGAAAACCACATTTAAAACAATGATAATAACCTTTATTGTTCGGATCCTGAGTAATTCCATCTCCATCATGACCAGTTCCATTACCACAACCTGGAACCGGACAGACAAAACCTTTATTCTTTTTATCCGGTTCTAATAATCGGGATATTAAATCTTCTGAGTTATGATGAATATATTCGTAAACTTCACTTGTCGATTTCATTTTATTCCTTTCTCTAAATGTCGGATAAATTTTCAGCGGGCTTCTTGTCAAACACCTCTTAATGATAAAGAAGAGGGCCGACTTCGTAAAGAAGTCGACCCTCTGATATATAATACTATATTACTATAGTACTATAACACCCGCCGGTGAAAATGAGAAATGCCTATAAAAAGTAAATTGATAACGATTAAATTGATCAGTTTTAGGCTTGAGGAGGTCAAGACTTAATCCAGGGTAGGTCAAGACTTAATCCAGGGTAGGTCAAGACTTAATCCAGGGTTGAACCGTGGTTATACAAGGTTAGTTCTATTGATTTAGATTTAAAAATATAAAAAAAGAGTTATAATATAATATTACAACTCTTTAAATGTAAAATTTAAACCCGCGAATATAATTTGAATGTCTTTGATCTTCTAATACCTCGTATTTTTTAATGATCTTTTTATCAAACTGAAATTCATTTAAAATATCAAAAGTATCTTTCATTAGATTACTTCTTTCCTGTTTATTTTTTACCGGAATATAAAGTTTTTTAAAAAAATCATCAAAGACTATGACATTATAATTATTCTCATTGGGATTTCTATTATTTTTCTTATGGTAAATGGCCGTTGCAATTCGTTCACTCAGACCTCTTAGAAGCGTATTTCTTCTATCGCTTAATTTCATACTCTTAATCTTAAACCATTCAATTGGAATCGTAGCAATTTGACCGGTCAGCTTAGCATGAGTTAAAAGAGGCGGAATATCTCTGATAGTAAAACCGTCCACATTAAAGGGTGTATCTGATTTCTTATTATTGGGTGTAATAATACTGGCAAAGTTTCCGTCCAGGATAGAAGTAGCTTCCTCTTGAATCAGGACTTTCTTTCCATAGATATCTATAGCCATATCTTTATCGATATGTCTGGCTTCTAGTTCATCATTCCATTCATAGTAAACTTTAGCTCCAAACAGTCTGGCTAATGATCGGGAAATATCTCCTTTTAATTTCTCATTTTTTAATCTTTTACCGGGATAACCCATGGCCCGGTAAACATCCTGGAAAGTGAAAGCGAGTTTATATCCTTGACTTTTTAATTCTTGATATTTATCATATCCTCCGATAGAATTTAAAGAGTACTCTATCAGAGTACAGGCAGCCTGGAAAACCTTAGCGTCAAAAGTAGAAAGTCCATTAATGACCTGATGTTTTGCAGGTTTTATATTTTCACTTGAAAACGGAACTATTAAGATTTCTTCTAGAGAATTTCCAATATTTGAAAAGTCCAGTCTCATGAAACTGTTCACATTTTTCTTATTAATTTTATTTGGGATATTAAATTCGGCTATTCCATCAGAATCGATATAATCTTCATCAAGATTAAAGGGCGCATTGGCAGCCTTGGTTTTTAAAATCAGTGAATTTTTTACAGAAATTGGTTTATCCTGTTTTAATAAATCGAAATTCTTATAGAAAGAATCAATATCTTCTTTATTGTACTTACCAGATCCAAGTAATTGATTAATAACCTTTAATTCTTCATCTGTTGGAAGACGGTGTTGAGAATAACACTTTTCTATCAGCACTAAAGCTCCTTTTAGATTTTCATCAAGTTTCTGGTTCATTTTCTAATTCCTTTAGAGTATTTCCTAGATTATATCTAAAAAAATTCTTAAATAGAATAATTAGAAAATAAACTTTTTATTATTATAACAAATTAATATGCAAAAGTTAAATTTTTTGTTTATTTTTTGATATTTATTTCTTACATCTGG
>CANQNI010000192.1 GCA_947625175.1 uncultured Eubacteriaceae bacterium
CTTATCCATCTTTCTTTCTCGAATAGCTTGTGTAAAGGTGACCATACCATCTGAAGAAAACGGACTTCACTTCCTTCCTGGAATTCGCTATCCGTTGTAAGGGAAACTCCCATAGCATCAAAAACCTGTTAATTTTCTTCATCAGTAATTTCCTGATATTTAACATCATTAACAGTAGCTTCATTTCCAAGTTTACCATCAACACCGGTTAACATTGTTTTTCCCATATTAAAACCTCTAAAATTTAATTATTGATTATTTTACCCTTAATTAAACGTTTAAATTGTTTTAAAATAAAATAAGACAGTACTTATGTACTGCCAATATTAACATCTTCATTACTTTTATCATATTTCGCCCGGTAGATCCAGTTGACCAGAACTGCTGCAGCAAGACCTATGATTAAACGGCCAGATTCATTTAAAAACAAATTTAAAGTAAATGGTTTGCTATCCAGAAATAACTGAATTAAGATAACGCAGTTAACGGATAAAGTTATATCATAACGAAGTAAAAAGGTTAAAAAGGTAACTAGTGTTATTGCTAAAGCAAAACCAAGAGTAGTTTCTAAATGAAGCAGGTCAACTGTCATCCAGGAAATAAGATAAGTATAAATAAAGGTAATAACACGAAGAACGATTCTTCTAAATGTATCCTTTTTTGTTTCATCTATAGTAAGTAAAGTAATAACTCCAGTAGAGGGAGCAAAGTCTATTCCGAGTCTGTCCGCGGTTAGAATGGCAATTAATACACCTGTTACAATTCTTAAAGCAAACATCATTCGGTCTTTTTTTAAATTTTCTTTAACAGTTTCGATTAGATTGGACTTCATTAATTATTAACGACCTTATTATAATTTTCAAATATATAGTCCAGTTCGTTTTTAAAAGGACGTCTTTGCATATTAATTATAAAATTAAACATTCTAACCAGATCATTATGAAAACTTACAAGTCTTTTTTTACTTTTAACAGTATTCCTATTTCGATTATAAGAACTGGTCGGTTTATATTGAATAATAAAATCACCATTTCTAATATAAAAAAAGATGATCCATCCTTCTTCTTTTAAAACATAAGCCGGAACATTTAAAATATAGTTATTGTAAATACCCATTACTGGTAATCCATAAGGTGTTTCAGTTTTACAAATTTCTTTTAGAATGTAATCTCTATCCGTATTTACTCCAATAGGAATAATTTTCTTGGTGGTATGAAGATAATTGTATAATCTTGGACTTAAATTTAGCCAGTTAAAATAAGTGTACAAAAAACCAATGGAAGCAATACCCATTAAAACATAGGATTTTTGAGTAATTGCTATACCAACAACTATGGCTAAAAATATTAGAAGTAAAAATGAGAACAGTTTGACAAAACCTCTCATATTTTTTTCATCCTGTTTCAAATTAGGTTGGACACGCTTTTTCCAGTCTTTATTTTTTAGCATATTTAACTTTCTAGATTTTTAAAAATTTTAGCTATTTCATCTACCTCGGGTAGACTATTTGTATTTTCAATAAAACAAAACAGATTAGCCAAATCCTGAGTAAACTGGTATACCAGTTTAACATCATTTGGATTAAAATTCTCTTCTTTTAAAGATTCTGCCTGAATATGAATTTCATCATTTTCAACATAATAGTATACAGCCCAAAAGATATCGACTAAACGAAAAACTGCTACTACATTTTCTTTCCCCGGAACAAAACCTAGTAAAGGTGTTCCGAATGGGGTCTTTATTCCAGAAACTCTATTATAAAATTCCTGAGTCGTTGTTTTTCCTTTAATTGGTATAATTTTTTTGGTTAAATAAACTTCATTATAATACTTTGGGTTCATCAAAAGCCATGAAGTAAAAAGTATAATTAGAAGTATTGAACAAACAAAAATTAAAATATAGTTATTTTTTATCAGTGAATCAAATAAAAAATAAATATCCACCAGAATCAGAAATATTGCTACTACACTTAAATAGAGATGAATTCTTTTCTCTTTTTTTGGATAATGTGGAGAAATCAGGTAATTCCATTCTTTTTCTTCTGGAGTTTTTAGACGTTTATCTGGTAATAAAATACCTAAGGCAAAAAAGATGATAAACATCAAGACTCCACCAATAACTCCCGATCCCCTGGCTGAAACACCAGCAGCTAAAGATATAAAAGCACCAGCAAATAATATCTTTTTAAAATTCTTTTGGTAATTCCACCAGTTCAAGTTATACCTCTTTTCCAAAATATAATTTAAATTAATATTTTTCTTTAAATCAAATTCTATATGGGTAACTTAATATTATATCGATAATACAACTTAAATCAATTTATTTATTGGAGAGGAAAAAAAGAATATAAAATAAAAATTTTAAAAAATTGGTTTAAATTATTGATTATGGGTATAACATGTCGATAACCGTTAAATTGAATAAATTGGAGTTAACATGCCTTACTATAGTCCTGATTTAATTCAACAAGTTTTGGATGCTAATGACATTGTTGATGTTATTTCCCAATACGTTCCACTAAAACCACGGGGAAACCGCTATGTTGCCTGTTGCCCATTTCATCAAGAAAAAACTCCTTCTTTTACCGTTGATCGTGATAAAAACTATTATTATTGTTTTGGTTGTCATGAAGGAGGAAATCTCTACAATTTTCTTGAGAAGAAAGAAAATATGAGTTTTCCCGAAGCGTTGGAATTTCTGGCGGATAGAGCAAATATAACTTTACCCAAATCTAATAATAAAGAAGATTTAGAAAAAATTCAGGAAAAACAGCATATCTATAAAGTTAATGCCAAAGCAGGTAACTATTTTTATAACAATCTGAAAAAAAGTAGAAAAGCCCTGGGTTATCTCGTTGACAGAGGGATTCCACATGATATCATATTTGAGTTCGGTCTTGGTTATAGTAACGATGACTGGGCTGATTTATATAACTTCATGACTGAATCCAAAGAAGATTCAGAACTCTTAAAAAAAGCCGGACTTATCAGAACTTCCAAAGGTAGAAATTATGATGTTTTTAGAGACCGATTAATTATTCCAATTCAAAATGTTTTTAATAAAGTTATTGCTTTTGGGGGACGAAAATTTAATGATATTGATCCGGGTCCAAAATATATTAATACTCCAGATACACCTGTATTTAATAAGAAAAGAGAACTGTTTAATTTAAACAGAGCTAAATCCTGTATCCGAA
>CANQNI010000193.1 GCA_947625175.1 uncultured Eubacteriaceae bacterium
AATTTAAAAGTGAAGAAAGTGAATTTAATAACTCTTATATAGAAAGGAAAGAAGACATGGAAATCAAATTTAAAGTCGACGATATGAGTTGTGAACACTGTGTTAATAGAGTTAAAACATTACTGGAAGATCAACCTGGTGTATTAAATGCTCAGGTAAATCTTGAAAAAGGTGAAGCAACAATTGAATGCGAACCTGGTACTGATATTTATCGTATCGCAGATGTTATAACTGAAGCCGGATATCCAACTAAACCATTAGAAAATATAGTAGTTTAGGAATTAAAAAATGAAAAAATCAACAACTGAGAATCTGACTTTAGCTGCTCTCTTTGTTGCCTTAATATTTGTTATTACATCATTCTTAAAAATCCCATCACCCTTTAAAGGCTATATTAATTTGGGAGATTGTGTAGTATTACTAGCTGCCTGGAAATTACCACCTAAATATAGTTTTCTGGCAGCAGGAATAGGATCAGCTTTAGCTGATTTACTTGGCGGATTTGTTGTTTATGCTCCAGCAACCTTTTTTATAAAAGGAATAATGGCACTGATTGCATACTACGGATTTAAATACCTTAAATCTCATACAAATAACTTTGTAGCTTTATTAGCTTCAGGAACGTTAGCAGAGCTGTTTATGATTTTTGGTTATTTCCTTTTTGAAAGCTTTTTATATGGCTATCAAATTGCTTTAGTCAATGTTCCTGTTAATGCAGTCCAAGGTGTGGCTGGACTAATTGTTGGTATTGTTTTAGTAAATGTACTTAAGAAAGTTAAAATCTTAAATATGATGATTTAAATTATCTAGCTCTTTTGAATTTTTTTAATTTCTTAAGAGCTTTTTTTATTTGGCAGGCCTGCCATTACAGAAACAAAATTAAAATAACTACTACTAGTAGTAAAATCATTCATAAAAAGAATATACTCCATCTGTCTTTGCCGGCGTTAAGACACATGTAATAATAAACAAAAACTAATATAAACCGAAACTTACTTAACCGTTAAACTTCTATAATTATCATTTTAACAAGATTTTCTTATGGATCATCCTCCATTAATTATAATTGACGAACATACCTATAAAACGTAATAATAATCAAGCTAGCATTAAAAAACATTCATGAATGTTATAATACTATTATACGGATTTTCGCAAATAAAACAACTATGTTTCTTAATAGAATTTCTTATATTTCAATCTTTTAAGATAATCATCGTAATTATTTATTTAATTTTAACCATTTATTTTATAATAAAACTCATCTTTTGCAATTTTATAATTTTAACTATTAATATTAATTGATTAAAACTAAATTATAATTATAGATTTTAAAAATGCTAATTTAGAATAAAGCAATATATTATTTAAAGTTATAATGTTTAAATATGATAATATTATACGAAAAAAACTGGAACAGCAAGATATTCCAGTTCAATTTACTCATTTTTTTCAATATCAAAAGTACTCTGGTTTAAAGTAACAGTTATATCAGATTTAGCATTTTCTGTTTGATAAGTATTTTCATTAATCTGTTTTAGTTCGAACTCATCTCTAAGATTAGAATCAGTTAAATTTTGAGTCAGATTAAATTTAGAATTAACCGGTAAAATCATTCTGCCTTCAGAAACATAACCGTTTATATTAATCTTTTCAGGTAAATTATAAAACTTATAATTGATATCACCTGAAGTAAATTCAGAATTAACAGTATTAAATTCCCCACTTATATGATGTTCTGTTGTATTACAAATAAGATTTAAATTAGTTGCTTTAAAATCGTCCATATTAACCTGAACACTTGTTCCATTTATATTAATTTCATCATATTTTTGCTCTGGAATTGATATGTTTATATCATGTTCAAGCATAATAACTGGATGGTTGTAATGCGGGTCAAGAATTTTAAGTTGAGAACCATTAAGTTCATAAGTAAACATATTTCTCTCTAAGAAATCTTCTTTAGCTCTTTCATTAATAGTAATTGTTTCACTTTCACTTTTAGTTATATTAATAACGCCAGAATTCCATTCGATATAAAGTGAATTTATTGGATCAGTTAATGTTTCACTTTTAACATCAACGAAACTGGAATTATCAACATTTCCATCATCACAACCAACAATTAAAAATAATAAGCAAATAACAGCTAATAAAATTCTAAAATTGAGTTTCATCAGAATTTCGATTCATCTTTACTATTTTCCAAAACTTCTTTAATTCTGTCTATATCACTTCCCAAGACAGATTCAACAGCTGCAAATACAGCACCTTCAACAAGTGGTGCATCAAGAATTTCTATATTAGAATCTCCTACAGTTTCAATAGCCATTTGAGCCGCCATCTGGGCGGAACCGATATCCACTAAAATCACTTCGCCAAGAGGAGAATTAACTTTTTCAATTGCTTTAATTATTTTATTTAGATCAGTGCCAATTCCATTATCAATATCACCACCTGCGATAGCAATTTTAGCTTCAGGCGCCATTTCAAGTGCTAATTCCTTAGCTCCTTGAGCTATTTTTGGACTATGACTAACAATAACAATACCAACTTTGTCTATTTCTTCTTCATCATCAACTTTTTCTAATATATTAACTAAAGCATCAAAAATATAAGCTGCTGAAGTAGCCCCAGGGTCTTGAACTCCCTTACTTCTTTCCCCAAGAAAACTCGCTCTTCCCTTGGTAGCTAACATATCAACAGTATTATCTACTCCTTCCCAGGCGGCTTTTTGGGCAGCTTTGAGAGCGGTTATTGTATTTTCACCTTCACTAATAGCTTTTTCAAAAGCATTTCGACCTGGAATTAAAGAATCTAAAAGTGTTTTTTCATTCTCATTAGCTTTTCCTCTTTTTTTAATTCCAGCAATCATTGCATCAAGAATTTCAAGAATATCTTCATCTTCAAGTTCGTCTTTTTCTTTAGCCTTTTTAGAGGCTTCCATAAATGCTGTTCCATATAGTGGACCAGAGGCTCCCCCAACATGACTAACCAGCGTAAAACCTAAATCTCTTAGGATTTCCTCAATAGTCATTTCTTCATACTTATCTATTTTTTGTATAACTGCTTGCATGCCGCGGTCCATGTTGATACCATGATCAGCATCTCCTATTAAGCGATCTAATTCAGTTAATTCTTCTTTATTTTCATTAATTAATTTTTGATATTCTTCAATAAATCTTAATAACTGTT
>CANQNI010000194.1 GCA_947625175.1 uncultured Eubacteriaceae bacterium
AGTCATATTGAGCAGGAAAACTAGTATCCTGGGCAAATATTCCTGAACTTAGACTTAAACATAATAGAAAACAAAATAGTAGAGTTCGAGTTGTTATTTTCATGATTTCTCCTAAAACAACTAAATTTAATAGCCTATAAAATCAGACTATTTTAATAACTGATTTTAAACGTTTAAATCACTACCGCGATTAACTATCGATCATAGTTAATAAACCACATTCGATTATTTAGCTTTAAAAATAATCAAAACAGATAGCTCAATTTATTAAATCAGTGATTCTAAACAGTTTATAACACATAGCTTAAATTAACAAGATAATAGAATTGTAAAAAAGCACCCGCTTTGATTTTAACCATTTCGAGAAATATGTTTTCGGAAAGTAGTAAAATCAAAAAGATGAATTTTAATAAACCTCACTTTTTCGGAAACTTTAATTAGAAATAATCCGGAACAAGAGTATCTTTTATCCACTCCTTCTTTTTTAGATGAGGACTGGTACTGTAAATCGTTTGAAGGTCCTTTTAGCTTCATTAATTAGGCTTTTCTCCTAACCAATTTATTATCATGAATGTCATTTTAATAATTAAACTTCTTCTACCTATAAATAATATTAGAGAACAAGCGCTTACTTCTATTTTTAGATGAGGATAGTTTCAGATTATATAAAAGGTTTATTCGCAGCAATTTAATGGACTTATTATTTCTAATTGTATAATCAACAAAACTAAATTATAATAAACACAATAAAACAGTTATAGAAAATATTAAAAGGAATTATTCGTTTAGAACTATTTTCAGGATAGTTTAATTTTAATTATTAATCTAAAGAGGTTTCAATGAAACTAATCAACAAATTATTTCTTATTTTAATTATTTTTTGTTCTTTTAGCTCGTCTATTTTTGCCCAGGACTTACCAGCAAAATACGACTTAAGAGATGTTAACGGGAAAAGTTATGTAACTCCTGTTAAAAATCAACGGTATTTTGGAACTTGTTGGGCTCACGGTGCTATGGCTGCTATTGAATCAAATTCAATTTTAAAAGGAGGCAATCCGAATATTAATTTATCTGAAAAAGCATTAGCCTGGTATGCTTATCAACTCCAAGGAACTCGTTTGATGAATCCTAATGACTATGAGGGAATGGATGCTTTTCAATTTAATTCTACATGGCAATTTGAACAAACTTCTCAAGTTTATTCAATAGGTGGAGATGATCTAACAGCTTTAAGTCAATTAAGCAACTGGCTTGGTTGTAGTACAGAAGCTGAAATTCCTTACCTGAATAGTCAAAACAGTTACATTAGTTTTGAAGGTGAAGCAATTTCAAATCCTCTTGGCGATTGGACTTTACCATATGACGATATTTATGATAATGCTTTTCATGTTCAAAATTCTGAATTTATCTTTGGTCCAGGTAGAAATGGTCTTTCTTCAGAGGAATTTACACCAAAAGCAAAAGAATTACTCTTACAAGACGGAGCCTTATCAATGTTTTATAAAGCTTGGTCAAAAGAATGTGATTATTACAATGCTGATACTGCTAGTCAATATATGGATACACAAAGTACTTCGAGCCATTGTGTCACGATTGTCGGATGGGATGATAATTATCCAGCAAGTAATTTCAATATAACGCCTCCTGGTAATGGAGCCTGGATTGTTAAGAATTCATGGGGAACAAGCTGGGGGGATGATGGCTATTTCTATTTATCCTATTATGATCAATCAATTTGTGTGGCCGAAGGCTGGGATGCAGAAACAAAACAGGAAGATTTTTCCTATGATGAAAATAATCAATATGATATTTATAACTTCCGTGGCGATTATTATGATAGATCCATCAGAACAATGACTCAGGAACTGAATTTACAAAACTTAGATGAAGGCGACATTAAAATGGCTAATGTCTTTACCAGTGAAAGAAATTCAACGCTTAGAGCTGTATCAGCTAGTCCTGTTATTAATGGATCTTCAAAAGTAACCGCTAATGTTTATATCCTAAATGATAATTATACAAATCCCGAAGATGGTCAACTTGTTTCAACGGTTACTCAAACTTTTGAAAACCCTGGATTCTATACTTTAGAACTCAGTAATCCTATTAGTTTACCAGCCGGAACTAAATATTCTGTTGTTGAACAATTAACTTATTACAATGCCCAATTCCAGGACAATGATACTAATTTCTTAGAACCTATTCCAGAATTACAGAGTGTTGAGGTTGAATTTGGAATCGCTGATTCGTATTTCCAGACAATGATCGATAATGAAGGTAACGATACTGGCTTTACAGCTGTTAATGATAAAGTTTCTGTTGAACCTGGAGAAAGTTATTTATACGGCTTTAATGGGACTATCGGTGTTACTCCTCCTACCTGGAATGATATTACGGAACCTGAAATTTATAATAAGTTAAATATGCCTATTGATATTAATAATCCTGTTAACGGAACAATATCAAAATCAGAAATGATTCCAGGGAATGTTATGATTAAATCATTTACAACTTATGGTATTGGCGATGATAATCTAAATCCAACTTCAATAACCTTAACCCAAGGAAATCTGAATAATAGTAACTATTATTTAAGTACAGTTTCTGGTGGTAGAAACAGCACAGAAATAGATGCTGTTTTAGAACCGTCCAACAGTACTGTTGATATTAACTGGACTGTTTCACCTGCAAATATCATTTCTGTTCAAGGTGATGGTACCAAAGCGATGGTTACTGCTTTAAATGAAGGAGAAGCTACCCTTACAGCAACCACTTATAATAACTTAGTTGCTACTGTAAAAGTAGTTGTTAATAATAACGATATAATCTGTGATGGTCTTGATTTTATAAGTTATAGTCCGGATTCTTTTACTGTTATTGCCAGAAACGTCGTTAGAAATTCAGCTATACCCAATACACAAGGTCCTGAGCGTGTAAGTCTATTCACCTGGTCTGAGTCTAATCAGGATGACATTAATGCTAAGTTAATGCAGCCAATTCCTGGTACCAGTGACTGGATCTATGAGTCAATTCCAATTAATAAAACAGGAGATCATAATTACTTTAATAATGCTAACCATATTTATGCCCATGTTTATGGTTCTTCTGATTTTAACTCAGATGGAAACTTAATTAGAACAGGAAATTATAACTGGTTCTTACCAACTTCATCTGA
>CANQNI010000195.1 GCA_947625175.1 uncultured Eubacteriaceae bacterium
GGGAAAAGTAGCGTTACTTACCTATCGATATAATTTAGAAAAAAGGTTAGACAATTTGCTGAAGATGAAGTAAAACCTATTGCTTTTAAACTAGATCAGGATAATCAGTTCCCAGATGAAGTCGTCAAAGATATGGCTAATCTGGGTCTTATGGGAATACCCTATTCAGAAGAAGAAGGTGGTGCAGGACTTGATGCACTCAGTTATGCTATAGCTGTAGAAGAACTCTCAAGAGTAGATGGCGGTACAGGTGTTATCCTCTCTGCCCATACTTCCCTTGGATCTTATCCAATTGCGGCCTTTGGGTCAGAAGAACAAAAGCAAAAGTATCTAAAACCACTTGCTAAAGGTGAAAAGATCGGAGCTTTCGGTCTTACAGAACCAAACGCTGGGAGTGATGCCGGTGGAACCGAAACAACAGCTGTTGATAAAGGTGATTATTACCTGCTAAATGGTCATAAGATCTTTATTACCAATGCCCCTAAAGCGGATACTTATGTTGTTTTTGCAGTTACTGAACCTGGTAAAGGAACCAGAGGTATTTCAGCCTTTATCGTAGAAAAAGGAATGGAAGGATTTACCTTTAGTGATCACTATGACAAAATGGGAATCCGTTCTTCTTCTACTGCCGAACTTAACTTTAAAGACGTTAAAGTTCCCAAAGAAAATCTACTTGGAGAGCTCGGACAGGGCTTTAAAATTGCCATGCAGACCTTGGATGGTGGTCGTATCGGTATTGCTGCCCAGGCACTAGGAATAGCCCAGGGTGCATATGAAGCAGCCCTTGAATATGCTAAAGAAAGAATCCAGTTTGGTATTCCAATTGCCCAACAACAGGCCATATCCTTTAAACTAGCTGATATGGCTACCAAACTCAGAAACGCAAGATTTTTGGTTTACTCGGCTGCAGAACTAAAAGAAAACCACGAACCATACGCTATGGAAGCTGCCATGGCTAAAATGTATGCTTCAGATATCGCTCTTGAAGTCTGTAATGATGCGATGCAAATCTTTGGTGGTTCCGGCTACATGAAAGGGATGGACGTTGAACGTGCCTACCGTGATGCCAAGATTACTACAATCTATGAAGGAACCAATGAAATCCAAAGAGTAGTTATTGCCTCTAATATCATCGGGCGTCCAAAGAAGAAAGCACCAGCTAAACAGGTGGCTAAACCGGAAAAGAAAGAACGTAAAAAGAATATTCTAAAAGGGGATAATATAGAAGAACTCGTTGATACTTTAGTAGAAAACTTAAGTAAAGACGGCTATACCTTTGAAGAAGAAATTGATCTTGATACACCAATTAAGAGTTCTAAACGCGTTGTTTCAGCCGGTAAAGGAATCGGTGAAAAAGAAAATATGAAACTCATCGAAGACCTGGCTAAAGCTGTTGGTGGTTCTGTTGGTGCGTCCCGTCCAGTAGCCGAAGCCCTTGAATACGTTCCACTAAACCGTTTTGTTGGTTTATCCGGACAGAAATTCGGTGGTGATTTATATATAGCCTGTGGAATCTCAGGAGCTATGCAGCACTTAAGAGGAATTGAAGACGCTGATACGGTTATTGCTATTAATACTGATGAAAATGCACCAATCTTTGATAATGCAGATTATGGTATTGTTGGCGATGTAGTAGAAATTCTGCCGGTTCTGACAGAAAAGATAAAAGCAAAGAAATAATTCATTAATTCCTGGACCGCTCTTGCGGTCCTTATTTTTTTCTCTTAAATTTGAAATTAAATTTAACTATGACATTTAAAATAAGAAAAAAGTAAAAGAGTGACCAGTGAACGATAAAATCAGAATCTTAATGACCATCTCAAGCCTTGATGATTTTTCAAAACTGGATAGTGAGATCAGAGGCACTACCATCACATCGATAAAAAATCTGCTCCAGGATAAAATGAATGTCAACTCCCATCTTCATAAAATGAAAACCAATAAGAATATCTTTACCTTTAATGTTAGTAGAAAATACGGTTTTCGCGGTAAGATGGAATATGTCCCCTCAGAAGGTTCTTTCTACCTTTTAACTCTCGGTTCCCATAGTGATATCTATGATTTCAAACATAAACTTATTAATAAAGACCAGGCAATAGAAGTAATCAGTTCAGAAAAAATTAAAGCTGAAAGTCTGGCTGGACAATATTTGAGAAGAGATTTAGTAGACCTCGGTGTTCCCTATAACATGGTAGACGATATTTTAAATCTCAATTTCTTAGAGGAGTTTGAAGAAGAATATTATGATAAACTACCTGAACTAGTTTTTAACCGAATCTTCTTTTATCTTGATCCAGATACACGTTACTCCTTTGAAGAGATTATAAATGAGTTTTCAGACTCAGGTGAAAAGGTAATAAAAGAACCTGTTTCTACTTTAGACAATTGGCGTGTTTCCTTATCAGATCTTCAGATTGGCCTGACTCAAGACGATTATAATGGACCGACCTTAATTAAAGGCGTAGCTGGAACTGGTAAGTCGGTAGTAGTTATCTATAGAGCTAAAGAACTTGCACAGAAAAATAAGGACAAACGGATTTTAATAACAACCTATAATAATCATCTCCCAAGAGATATTAAAGATAATCTCTCTATTCTCTGTAAAAATCAGCCTGAACTTCTTGATAAAATCGATATCTTTAATATAGATGATTGGAATAAGAAGTTTCTAGAAAGTCAAAACGCCAAGCGAAGTGTTGATTACACTAAAGTTAGCGAATGTATGGAAAAAGCGATAAATGAAAATGATCCAGAAGGTAAGTTTGGGAAACTATTTTATGAAGATGAGTGGAAAAAGATCTTTATCCCTCAAAATATTAAATCCGAAGAAGATTTTCTTAAAGTCGATAGAACCGGTAGAAAAATCCGTCTCTCTAAAGATGACAGAAAACTTATTTTTAAAGTCCTGGATAGTTATTCAAATCTTTTAATAAAAGAAAATCTTCACGATAACGTAACTGCTAAACAGGAAAGCTTAGAGCTTTTAAAGAATTTAAAAAGTCCTATTTACCGAAATCGTGCGGAAAGCCCCTTCTTCAACGAGTGGTAACTTTTCGTAAGGAGGGGATGGATAGCACCAGCTGGATACCTGGCAATTCTGCTCTCCCTATAGTATAATTTAATCAAACGATTAAAAGG
>CANQNI010000196.1 GCA_947625175.1 uncultured Eubacteriaceae bacterium
AATGGAGGCGACTGCCGGATTTGAACCGGCGAATAGAGGTGTTGCAGACCTTTGCCTTACCACTTGGCTAAGTCGCCATGAAAATCAGTAGCTTATTTATTTTAATCGCTAAGCACTAAATTGTCAAGAAAATTTTTCGAACCACATAAAAACTCTTCTTATTTATACATTCAAAAAAATTAACGTATCTTTTTCAAGATACGTTTTTTTCTTATAGAGGTTTATTTATGGATTTAAATGTTAACAAAATAATTGAAGATGTGAAATTACATCTAACTAAGGATAAACAGGAAAATTTAAAATATCTTAATAAAATGTGCCAAAAATATAGTACAAATCCAGATGCTCAAGCTATCCTATTTGAGTTTGGTCACTTAATTTACCAAAATACCTCGCAGGAATTTAAAAACAAATTTACTCAGGCAGCATTAGAAAAAGGACCAGAAGCTGCCCAAAAATTATTTGATTCTCTAATTGAAGAATTAAATAAATAGAAGAATATCTGTTCTATAAATAAGCAGATATTCTTCTTGAGATTATTAACCAATTTGTGGAGGAATAAATGGACCTATATTAGAATTTAAAAATTCTAGTGCACATTGTTATTTTAGCTATATTTTATTTTGGATTGTTTATATTAACTCTGCAATTATTGAAAGGAATTGCTACTTTTAAATTGATTAAAATCTCCTCAAAACAAATTAAATTTTTCAAAACAACTTGAAAACAGATAATATCAAAAAATTTAAAGAAATTTAAAAATAATGGTATTTAAAAATTTAACGAAAGATATTCTTTTAACTGATCTGATTCAGTATTTTCATTCTCTCCCGAAACTAAAAAATCAACTGAATCATTTTGTTCAATACTAAGACTTAGTACATTAAAAATAATTCTGGCGTCGGCCGTTTTGTTATTTTTAACCATCTTAATTGTACTTGAGTATTTTAAAATTTCTTTAATAAGATCACCCGCATTTTTAGCATTCAAACCATCCGGGTGTTTAATAATATACGTAAATTGTTTCATTTTCTAAATGATTATTTTATTTACTTTTTTTGGAAGATTTTTTAACCTGCTTTTCCAAAACATTAATCATTTTTTCGACATTACGTTTTCCATTATGATGACCATAACCAAATACAATAGCTGCTATTATTCCTAAAGCTGCTATGAGGGCTCCAGGAACCAACATATAGTAGTTTATTGGTTCCCGGGTTGCTCCTAAATAAACTAAAAGTATTCCTACTGATGATAGTATCAGGAAAATATTAATCCATAAACGTATCAGTTTTAAGGCATGAGTTTGTTTGACAATTTCATCCTTTAACAAATCAGGTGGAAGACCTTTATTATTTTTCATTAATAAGATAGACCTGGATCAAAGAATCCTACTAGAACGCCTAGGAAAGCAATAACTACGAGTAAGAGCATTACTTTAATAGGAGATATTTGTTTCTTGGCCATTAACCACCAGCAGAAAAAGATAAAAATAGCGGTTAACATACCTGGGAAAACTTCATCTAGCTTATCCTGTAAAACTAGGAAAGCTTCGCCTTCATCATTTAACAATTGAAGGGATGTCGTAACACTAACCCAGGTCGCCGAAACAGCTCCTATAACTATTCCCCCTAGAACCGATATAGCATCTCTTAAAGCTGTTCCCTGATCTCCAATTAAGAAATCAACAGCTTTTCCTCCTAATTCATAACCTTTGAAATACAGGAAACGCATTCCAAAATAAGCGAATAGATTCCAGGCAACAATATAAAAGATAGCTCCTAGTGGAGATCCGCCAGACGACATACCAAGGGCAATACCTAATAGAATAGGAATGACTGTACCAACAACTAAAGAGTCACCGATACCAGCGATTGGTCCCATTAAACCAGCACGAAGACCATTGATTGTTTCTTCAGTCATATCTTCATTACCGTTTGCTCTGGCTTCTTCCAGACCAGCGTTCATTCCTAAAATAACCGTTCCTAACTGCGGTTCAGTATTAAAGAAAGCGGTATAAGTATTCATTGCTTCCGCTTTATCGTCTTCGTTATCATATAATTCTTCAACAATCGGTAGCATGGTGGTTAAATAACCAAATGTCTGCATATGTTCCTGTGAAAAACAGGTCAGATGGCCATAATACCAATGGTGAAAAGCTTTATTTAAAGTTTTCTTAGTAAGTTTTTTATTCTTTTGTTCAACGCCACCTTCAATGGCTTCAAGTTCACTTATGCCTACGCCTAAGTCTTGTTCTTCTTCGTATGTTTTAGGATCCACTAGATATCCTCCTCATCATCGTCATAGAAACCATCTGCTGCATTTGGTGTATTAGTTGTAAGCTGATTCATCTTTAACTGATAGAAGAGAACAGCAAACATAGCAGCGATAATGGTTGCACATACCAGATTGATTCCCATAGCAGCTGCTAGAACAAATCCAAAGAAAAATGGAATAAAGTCAGCATAACTGCGTACAATCTGTTTTAACAGGATCGCAATCCCTACACAAGGTAGTATCGCACCAACTGTAAACAGCGTCTTCATGGCAATACCATCCATAGGTAAGAAATTTTTAATCATGTCAACAACATCTGCACCGAGTTTACACATGATAACAGTGGGTATAAAACTAAAAAGAAGATGCGAAATCCAAGGTAAACCCCAATCTACCAAATATAATTTTTTGTAGTCTCCTTTTTCTACAGCTCGCCAGCCATAATGTTGCCAGGCAAGATTTAAGGTAGCTGTACCATAGAATAAAACGGTTCCCAAAGTACCAACCATAGTACCGAATGAAGTAGCCAGTGCAGCACCTTCTGTTGAATCAGCACTTAAACCATAGCTGTGTAAAGCAACCATTGCTAAAGGAATACCAATATAACTAACAGCACGAACGTCAGCTGAAACAGTTCCACCTGGGGTAACTAAAGCAATATAAACAATCTGCATAGCTGTCCCAACCAGGATACCGGCAGGAATATCACCTAAAATGATTCCACATACTAATCCGCCGACAAGTGGTCTCCCTAATGTATAGTTCCCGATTGAAGAACCACCCATTCCTGGCATACTGGATAGACTTGCAAAGAGCCCCAGTAAAATAGCTTGAAACCAACTAATAGTCATAAA
>CANQNI010000197.1 GCA_947625175.1 uncultured Eubacteriaceae bacterium
ACGCCATGCAGGATTCGAACCTGCGACCTCCCGGTTCGTAGCCGGACGCTCTATCCAGCTGAGCCAATGGCGCACACAATATTTAATTATAATCAGATTTCACAAATAATCAAGTATTTCCTTAAAAATGATAACGCTTTCTTTAATTAATTTGTTATAAATAAAAGAAAAATTTAATGAGATTAAGATTGGTACTTAATCTCATTTCCTTTTATTTCATAATTACTTTGAGTTTTAATTTCAACCAGACACGAATTCTTTTTCGGATTAATTCTAGCAGATAAGACAAATTCCCCATCGTTTAAATATACTTCTGTACTGCTAGTATCATTCCAAATTTCTAAGGATTCTAACTTTTCTAGTTTCAACTCTTTAGTTTCTTCCTTTTCAGTTAACCAGTTAATTCGGCTAAATTGAAATTTCTTTTCATCTGGATCATATTCAAGCAGAACTTCATCATTAATTTTTAAATTAAAATGATCCGGATGATCCAAGTTTATTTTAAGCCTGAACTGTCTTATATCAAATTTTACCTGATTGTCCTGGGCTAAAACTTCTTTTCCGAGTAAATTATAATATTCCTGTATTGGACGTTGATAGAGTTTATTATCTATTAAAGTGATATCTCTAAACATGGTCATGCAATGAATACTATAGGAATCTCTTCCAAACAAGACTGCTTGTTCTTCCGTCATGTTAGACATCCATGCTACCATAACTGTTCGTCCATCATCAAGTTTTAATGTTTGCGGAACATAGAAATCAAAGCCATAATCAATAAATCCATCATTCTCATCCAGATCCCCATTACTAAGTTGATCAGTTTTGAAATCATAAGTTGCAACTTTATAATAGGATAAAGCACTAAGGGACTTATCCGTTGCGTTATCTCTCTTTTGAAGTCCAAAGTTTATTAAAGCCTTATCTCCAAAGAAAGCAATATCTGGACATTCAACCATTTCAAATTCACTGGTTTTTGCCAAAATCTTAATAAATCTAAAATCAGACGGATTAGCACTTTTATATAAAATTATCGCACCGGTTCCAGAATCTTCCTGAGCTGCCAATAACATATAAAAATCATCTTTATAATGAAAAACTTTAGGATCTCTGATATGTTCTGTAAATCCGGCTGGAGTGGTTAGAAGAATTCCTTCTTTGATAAATTGTTCCCCATTTTCTGAGGTTACCAGATTCTGGTAAGATTTTCGTTTCCCACCAGGTTTTACATTGCCGGTATAATATAAATAAATTCTATCATCCCATACGATTCCGGTTCCTGAATAAACACCATCTCTATCATAAAAGGAATTACTTTTAATAGCCTGTCCCTCAAAATCCCAGTCGATTAAATTAGTTGAGGTAAAAAACCCCCAATCTTTATGAGTATGACTTTTAGCGAGTGGATTCCACTGAAAGAAAAGATAGTATTTATCTTTATATTTAATAAAGGCATTAGGATCATTTAAAAGCCCGTATGGTGGTTCTAAATGATAAAGCTGATTTTTATTCATTTTAATACCTTAAAAAGTTATAACTTCAGGTTCTTCAGTAAAGGATGAAAAGGTAGCTGTTCCATTCTTCATATATAAGACCTGAGTATTATCATCCACTGGGGAGTACATATTTTGTAATTCCGGGTATTGATCCAACAAATGTTTTTTAGCTTCTATCCGGTCATCATTTTCGAGCTCACAAGCAATTCGCAGCCATTTACCATCTTTAAATGCACAAATTTCAACTTTTGGATTTTCACTTATTTGTTTTGAAACATCCTTACTTTTACCAGTTTGAATATAAATTTTATCTTCAAACAAATCTACTGTCCCAAAAGGACGGACTCTGGGTTGGCCATGATCATCAGTGGCTAAATAATAAGTTCCAGCTTCTTTTAAAAAATCTACTATTTTATTCATTTATTTATTCCTTTACTTAAATTTACCCAAAACAGAGATATTGAAAATTAAGATAGTAAGATTTTAGTTTTAAACCAATTATGTTTATACTTTTTAAGAAGGGGTAATATAAATTATGATATAATTAAAAAATTTTAAAAAACCCCTTTACAAACGTTTGTAAAACGGTTACAATTATATCATAGTAAACGAATTCAACCGATTCTAATACTCATGTATTAGCGGCCGATTCGCCGAAACTGAACTTGACTAGTGAGTCGATGGCTTTCAAAGAAGCGTAATTTATTTCAGACAACAGGAGTCGGAACGGGCTGGCGTAGATCTTTCATAGTGTGAGTACATATTGGAAAACTACTTAGTGGCGATGTATAAGGCAGAGCTGTATAAGATCAGATTTGTAGATATTGAAGGCTACAGGAATTGTGAGAGTAGAAAAAGCGATAAAGTGCTACACTGAAGCAAGAGAGAAAAACGGTAGTTATGAGGATGGATGAGTTATTGGTATGATCAAAGCGTAGTATTTATAGGATTTCAGAGGAGGTTTTATGAAAACGCAGATCAAACGTTAATGCCGTCTTATTAGGTAATTAAAGATAAGACGGCATTAATTATTTCTCCCCCATTCTCAAAAATCTCTATTTTAATTACTAACATTTTTTCAAGTTATATTATAATTTTAATTAGATAGTTTCAACTATCTTAATAATTTGACCCAGCGGTCTGAAAGGATAAGTAGTTGAATATTGGAATTGCTGGAAACGGTAATATAGTCAAGGAATTTTTATCTATAGTTAATCAGATAGATAATTTAAATGTAACTGCTATTTGCGGTCGCCTAGGTTCTGCAGATAGAACACGAGAGTTAGCAAACCGTTATCATATTCCCTATGTTTATAATAACTACCAAGAATTTCTTGGTGATAAGTCATTTGATACAGTTTATATAGCTGTAACCAATGAACTTCATTTCGAATATGCTAAAAAAGCCTTACAAAGAAAGAAGAATTGTATTGTTGAAAAACCATTCACTCTTAATCTTAAAGAGGCTCAGGAACTTTTCCGGCTGGCTAATTTAAAGAACTGTTTTCTGTTTGAAGCTATAACAAGTATCTTTACCAAAGCTTTTAAACAAATGCAGAATAATATTTCAAAACTCGGACCGATTCGGTTAGTCGAAGCAAATTTCTCACAATATTCCTCCAGGTATG
>CANQNI010000198.1 GCA_947625175.1 uncultured Eubacteriaceae bacterium
TTTACTTCTAAAGTAAAACTTGAAATCTCTAAATTAAAACAGATACAAAAAAAAGGATCCAAATGGATCCAATTTATTAAATTCCTTCATCCGGGAAATTATTGTTAAATTCTGGTGTATGGGAAGCAAATACTTCTTTACCAAAGAACTGATCCCAGTTAGTTGATTCAAATAACTTATCAGAAATTTTAAGATCAACGTGTTGAATACATTCTGCTACATAAACAAGTTTTACTTCACTATCGGCCAGTTCATCGCCAAGATTCATTAATACGACAGCACCTGAATCTATTACTCTATTTCCACTGGAATATAATCTTAATATTACTCTACCTTCTGGTAGCATTACTTTTCTTAAATCTTGAAATGTCATTTTTCACCTACTTGGTTCTACTGCATAAATAATCAGTTAAATAATATAAAAAATCAAATCGACCTTCTAGTCTATCGAGTTGATCATAAGCATCTCGACGAAGGTTCTCCACTTCCCTTTTAGCTTCTTGAAGTGAATGTTCGCTGATATAGGTTCTGGTTTTATTTTTCTGATCAATTCCAGAATCTTTTCCGGTTTGCTGAGATGTTTCAGTATAATCTAAAATATCATCAACTATCTGAAAAATTTTCCCAATAATCTTACTATATTCAAATAGAATCCTTACCTTTGGATCATTCATTCCAATATAGGGAATAGCCCCACAAAGTAAAGCAGCACTGATTAAAGCACCTGTTTTATGAGTTTCAATATAGCCTAGATTATTAAATCTTTCTTCAGTAACACCATTACAAGTATCAGCTACCTGACCTCCGATCATTCCATTAATACCCGAATCATTAAATAAAACTCTCATCGCTAAAAGATAATTCAGGGCATCGTTATAAGGAACATAAGGAGCTCCTTCAAGAGATCTTTCAATGGCCAAATTAAGAAGACTATCCCCTGCTAAAATAGCAGTATCTTCACCAAATTTTAAATGGTTAGTTGGTTGTCCCCGTCTTAGTTTGGCATCATCCATTGCTGGAAGATCATCATGGATTAAAGAATAGCAATGGATCATTTCAACAGCTTCAGCTAACGGTTGTACCAGTTTTGGGTCCTCTCCTCAGGCTCTGGCTACTTCTAAAGTTAATATAGGCCGGATTCGTTTACTGTCTGCAAATAAGCTGTATTTAACCGCTTCAACTATTACATTAGGAGCATCAAAACGTCGTTTATTTATCGTTTTCTTTAAGTTTTTGGTAAATTCCTTGGACTTTTTATTCAAGTCTCGTTCAAATTCTCTTTTTGTATTATACATCTATGAGTTCTTCATTTACCTCCACTTCAAGATTTTGCGGCGTTAGTTTTACTATTTTATTTCTAGCTTCTTCAAGCTCTTTATTGCATTCTTTGATTAATTTAAGACTTTCTTCATAGAGCTTTAAAGATTGTTCCAGATCTAACGAATTATCTTCAAGCTTTACGGCATTTTCTTCAATTTTTTTTAATTTGTCATTTAGAGTTTCTTTTTTTTCACTCATTGTCTTCAGTTACTACATGTTGGATTCCATCATAGAAGTGTAAATTTAAACTATGATCTTGTTTAGCCTGTTTAGTGGTTTTAACTAGTTTTCCTTTATCATTGGTTACAATAACGTAACCTCGTTCTAATATTGAACTAGGATTTAAAAGTTCTGTTTTTAGTTTTAGCGCTTCAAGTCTGTTTTCATAAGCGCTTAGTTTCTTTTCTATTGCTGAATGAATCTTAAGATCCAATTCATCTAATTTAAACTGATATCCTGTCAGTTTATTTTCCGGATTACTTCGTCTTATTAACTCGGTTAACCGGTTTAATCTATCAACGTCTTTATTATATTTATCTAGAATACTACCTATAATACGGGAAGTTAAATTTTCAAGACAATTAATGTTATTACTATAGCCAAAGGAGACGATCTCTGCCGCTGCAGTCGGTGTTGGGGCTCTAAGGTCTGCTACCATATCTGAAATAGTTACATCCGTTTCATGACCTACTGAAGAGATAACCGGTTTTTTGGAGTTGTGAATAGCTTCGGCTACTTCAAGTTCATTAAAAGCCCAAAGATCTTCAATACTTCCTCCGCCACGGCCAACAATAATAACGTCTACCCGGTCGATATCATTTAAAATTTCTATTCCACTGACAATACTTTCTTTAGCTTCTTCACCTTGGACCGCAGCTGGAACGAGTAGAATTTCAAGGGTAGGATCGAGTCTTTTAATAGTCGTTATAATATCGTGGATAACAGCTCCGGTCTCAGAAGTAACTACCCCAACCGTTTTTATCTGTTCCGGCAGTGGTTGTTTAAGCTCAGGATTAAAATAGCCTTGCTTATTTAATTCTTCTAGGCGCTGCGTATAAATTTGGTAGAGGGTTCCAATTCCAGCTGCTTGCATAGAAGAAACAATAATAGAATACTGTCCTCTTTGGGCATAGACCTGAACAGCACCACTTACCTTTACATTCATCCCGTCACTGATATTAAACTTTAATCGTTGCGCTGTACTTCGCCACATAATACAGCGGATTTCACTGTTACTGTCTTTAAGGGAAAAGTAAAGATGTCCTGAGGAGGCTCTGGTCAGATTGGAAATTTCGCCTTCTACACTAACCCGTTTTAGAAAACTGTTGGATTCGAATAATCTCTGAATAAAACCATTAAGTTCTGAAACACTATATACTCTAGCTGGCATTTTCTTTATCTAATAGTCGTTTGGCAAGGGAAGCATTCCCGATAGCATTATCGCTTGAATATTCACTTGGAGCAAAATATAATTCAAGCCCGGTTGGAAGAAGTTTTTTTATCAAGTCATTTTTAATTATAGAATTACTCATAACCCCGCCACTAAATACAACAATATCAAAATTCTCTTCATCCCGGAGTTTACGGATACTCTTATTTAAAGTCCGGCTGATCATTTTAAACATTCCGTAAACGACTTCTTCTGGGGGATAACCTTTATCCAGGAGACTAACGATTCTATTCTCCTGGCCTGAAAAGTGAAAGTCACCTCTTACGTTTCGACTAGGAATAATTACGTTATGTTCAGTCGCTGTCAGGGCGAGTTTTTCAAGCTCAGCCCCTGCCGGAAACTGCATT
>CANQNI010000199.1 GCA_947625175.1 uncultured Eubacteriaceae bacterium
CTGGCAGGAAGAATATTATCATCTGAACTTCCAAATAATCTTTTAATTTCAATAGGATCATCTTCTACTTTATTTATATATGGACCTGTTCCTTTATACATTTTTCTCGCTAAAAGTGTTCTCATCTTACCTTTTAAACTACTTCCAGGAATAATAGGTTCTTCATTAATAGGATTTCTAATAACAGGAGAGTCAATAGCTCCAATAGCTGAATAAGTACTACTGCCTCCGATATGTAAACCTGTTAAAACAGTTAAATCCATGTTAATTAAAATTTTTCCATTCATTATTCTTTTCCTCCATAAAATTTATGAAATGCTACCAGAGATTCTAGATAATGAGTAAAATCTAAAAATAATTGACGATCTTCATTTATCTGTTTTAAATAATCCATTAATCGTGTTGAAGTAATAAAATCATAAACAGAAGTATTTTTTTCTCTATCTCTACCAGCTTCATAAGCCATACGCATTCTAACTAGATTTAGAGCATTTTTTGTACTTTCTTTAATTTCTTTTTCCGAGCGAATGTTTTCCTGATTATATAAACTTATAACTAAATCTAAAAGTTTTCGAATTTGGGAATTAGTTATCTTATACCGATTCACTTTACAAAGTAATTCTGCCTGTTCAACATAATCTTCTGGAAAAGTTTCTTCACCCTTTTTTAATTCTTTTTTTGGTGGTTGATTATTATTTGGTCTCTTTTGGTTATTTCTATAATTATTTCTTTGGTTATAAGGTTGTTTACTCATGACTTTGTTCTCTATTTTTATAAATATAAATATATAAAGCTGTTAGAAGCTCATCAATACTCTTTTGATCAGAAATCCAGCTATACATAGTCTGGATAAAGTTTTCATAAACCTGATCATGATTTTTAGGACGTAACCGAGCTAAGAGATAAGCATAACGGGCAATATTTGGTTTATCATCAAGATTTCTTAAGTAATTAACTATGTTATAGATGAAAGCTGTATGGTGTTGAGAATCTTCACGACTCAACATATTTTCTATTAAATCAAGCTTTTCATTAATAACGTTACTTTCATAGCGATCCCAGTTAAAGGTATAAGTATCTTCAGGACTAAATAGAACAATAGAGTCTTTTTCAATCCCAGTATTAGGGTCGATATTGGTTTTAGCAGAATCTTCCAGAATTAGAGTCTCATTAGCAGCTGATCTTATAGGATAGGTTGAATTAAAGATTCCAATACCTGAACTAATGGTTAGTTTTTCACCACTAAAATTCTTTAATTCGTTTCTTATTCTTAGAGCTGCATTGATAACATCAAACCAGGAACCTACTAAGAAGACATCATCTCCACCAGAATAAACTATAGCAATTTTTAAGGGCTCTTCCTGAATAATAGAGCCTTCAAGGATTTCATTGATATGTTTTTTAAAGAATTTAGACAAGTTTCTAGATAATTCTGAAGTTCTAATTATATTAACGTAATTATGACTAGAATCATCATTAGATTCAAAACCTGAAACGAAAGTAGCACCAAGATTATCAACATCCATACGACATACAGCGATTCGTTTAATACCCTGAGCATTACTAGCGAAGTCCTCCATATCGTTTATGCCATCTGCCATATAGTCGCCAATATTAATGGTGATATTTTTTGGATAATTAATTTCGATTCGATTTTTTGAATATATTCTTTTTATATCATTTTTATTATTTAGATATTTTTCCAGATCTTTCTGGGTAGTCAGAGTTAAATAATTTTCATTATTAAAACCTAAAATTGGAATACTGTAAGGTTCTAGTCGGTTTGAAGTAACAATATAAGTATCTTTATTTAAAATTTCATTGGATAACTTAACAAACAAGTTACAGTTTTCGCAAATATCGTCTTTTAAATGTTTAGAAGCATGACCACAAATTTTACATTCTCTGGTAGTTGAAAGATCCTGGCTATTCAGTTTTCTAATTTCCTCAGCCGAATATCTCTGAAGCTTCTTTTTTGAGATTTCTGAAGAGAGCCTTTTAAAGAGATTTCGGTAAGACATCTCACCTTCAGGTAAGTTGAGTAATTCATTTGGACTAGCCTGAACATACCCATAAGCCAGATAAAGGCTAATATCGTATTTTTCCTGAAGCCAGGCATTAAACTTATTTGTCCATTCTTTTATCTTTTCTTCAACATCGGTAGTATTTGGTAATAATAAATAGCAGTGCCCCCCACCACTATAGAGCATATTAAAGCGAGACAATCCGGTTATTTCTAATAACTCATCAATGAAGTCTTCCATTAAGAATTCAAGATAGAAGGAACGGCTTCTTAAAGTTTTTAAGGCTCTTTTAGATCTGGTTGTATAGATAAAATCCTGAATTCCGGAGAAGTCCGCACTAAATAAAATAAAGATATTTTCTTTTAGATAGGTTTCTTCATTCTCAAGGAAAGTATTTATATCAAGATTCTTTTCCTTTATATATTCATAAAGACAAACTAAAATAGCTACTTTTAACTTAATATGACTATAAAGAGAAATATCATTATTATATTCATTGGCAGGATAAGCCGGAATTAGAGATAGTTCTTCTTCCAACTGATTCATAATACTATTTAAATATTCCTCACTGATAGTTACTTCATTAAAAAAGCTATTTAAATTATTTAGAACCTTTTGATAATCTTCTTTAGTTAAAAGCTTTTTATCAGCTGTAGAAGTTCTATATCCTAAACCAAGATTATTCTTTAAGAATAAATCTAAATCACCTTTTTTATCCCTATTAAGATGAGAGAAAATTGAATGCACCGGTTCATAGATAACTTCCTCAGTAATTTTAGGAAGTTTTTCATGATAGGTAATGTTTTCAGCAGCCTTAATTAATTGAGCTTCAGGAATATTTTCTATACTCGAAACATTTTCAGAACTTGACTTAAAAATTTCAAAAATTTTATCGGAGTCGGGATAATTTTTAAAGGAAATATCTATATTATTATCCGTTCTGGTTCCTAAAGCTTCTAAATCAGTTAGAATTGAGGCTAGAATTAAATTTAAAAGTTCTTTTTCCATCGTTTTTATTTACATTTTCTAAAGTAGAAAGCTTAGATAAGCGAGAGAGCTTTAAATATAATAGGACAGGAGATGTAGTTA
>CANQNI010000200.1 GCA_947625175.1 uncultured Eubacteriaceae bacterium
GTATTTTAAGAGATCAGTATCCAGATTTACTTGAAATACCAAGTATAGTTAAACGGTATCTATAGGCAGCATCTAACATAGAATCAAAAGACATTCTATTTAATTGATTTTGGGTGCTTGTAAAAGTTTTTCCAAAGTAAGTTGTAGACTGAAGAGCATCAGTATAGAAATAAATATTTTGAAAAAGTTCTTCAACTCCATCAGTTGGTTCCATTTCACTTATTTTATTATAAATATCTTCAGCTTTTTTACTTAATTCTTCAAATTTATCAGGTGTTGCTCCATTAAAGTTATTGGTTTGATAATCTACACAAGCAAAATAAACTTCATCATCCTGGTTAAGAATATCAACTAGTTCATTAGCTAATTCACTATTTCTACGATTAGTTGAGATAGTAGTAAATAAAAAATAAGCTAATAAGATTAAGGCTAAAATACCTATACCTGCTATAGTATAGATCATTGGTTTGGTCAGATGAAAACCTTTCTTTTCCTTTTCTTCTGCTTGAGCTCCTGGAAGAGCTGTTCCACCTTTTGCTACATCTGGAGCATTTTCCAGAAAATTGTCAGTTTCGGTAGTAAAAGTTACTACTTCGCTTTCAGGTTTTACCATATCTGTTTCAGGAACTATCAGATCTTTTTCTACTTCAGCTATTGCAGTTTCTGAATTCGGAGCAACTAAATCGTCTGATTCAATTATTTCAACTTCCTGAGTACTCTGATCAATTATTGTATCATCTTCTACTATTTCGTCTTCAATAGTTTCGTCTTCTTCTGATTCATCAACTTCCTCCTCATCTTCATCAATTTCTTCTCCAAAAATTTGAGTTAGTTGATCTTCATCTAAAGATTCAGCAAAAGATGAATATAAAGCATCACTGACTAAATCTACCCCTTCTTTATCTTTTGTATTAATGATAATTTCTTCATCATTATCATTAAATTTTAATATTAATGTGTTATCTTCACCTTCATCTATATAATCTATATCTTCAAGTGAGTAACTCTCATTTAATGATTCTTCTAAAGGATTATAAAGTAATCTACTCTTATTCGTAACAAAAAAAGCTTTTGGTTCAGTTTTGTTATTATAAGTGGTAGAAGAAATAAATCCGGTTAAAAGATTTTCATCAGGCTCTAGAGAGGAATAAATTGCGTCTATAAAACTTTGAGCTTCTTCTTCACTAATATCTGCTTGAATTAAATCATAGCTTTTTAAAAACTCATAAAGCTCTTTGATGTTAGAGTCTGCCATATAAGAAAGTCCTCCTTTAATTAAACTTCTTACTTAATTTTGTTTCATTTTAACATAGCAACTTAAAATTAATTAAAATTTAATATCGCTTAACTTTTTGACAAAATTATAGCTATGATTGAATAAGTTAATTTAATTTTAATCATAAATTGACAAAAATATTAAAATAGCTTATAATTAACTTTCAATTCGTAAAACTATGGAAAACAAACGTATTATTGCTAATAATAAAAAAGCTTTTCATGATTATTTTATAGAAGATAGATTTGAAGCTGGTCTCGAATTAAAGGGAACAGAAGTTAAATCTTTACGAAATGGAAGAGCAAGTATTAAAGAATCTTATGTAGATATTAAAAATGGGGAAGCTTTCATCTATGAAATGCATATTCCTCCTTATGAACATGGTAATATCTATAATGTCGATCCAAAAAGAACAAGAAAATTATTACTTCATAAGAAGGAGATAAACAAACTTATTGGATCGAAACAGAGAAAAGGTTATACTATTGTTCCATTATCGTTATATTTTATTAACGGAAAAGCTAAAATAGAAATAGCGTTAGCAAAAGGTAAAAAGTTATACGATAAAAGAAAAGCTATTGCTGAAAAGGAAGCAAAGCGACGTATTGATCGAAGTTTACGTTATTAATTTTGGGGATGTACTGGTTTCGACAGGGATAGTAAAATAAGATAAGCGAGTCGATGGGTCGTCATCGTAAAAAAAGACACTTAAATATAATTGCAAACGAAAATAATACATATACAGCTCCTGTAGCTCTTGCTGCTTAAGCTGACTTAAGACGAATTTTAAGAGATCCTACAATCTTAAAATTTTATAAATTTAGTAGGAAACCATAATTAAATAACTTAATTAATTTTGTTCTGAGGACTAATTAAGTAATTAAATCAGAAACTACACTCGTAGAAAGTTTTATGGAATTATTTTTGGACGTGGGTTCGACTCCCACCATCTCCACCATATTTTATTTTTCATTAAATTAATTAGATTATAACTGAATTTCTCAATTTCAAAAATGATCAAAATCGAGTAAAATCGACTAAATTCGAGTACAAAAACATACAAAACATACAACAATTATTTAAGCAATTGGATGGTTTCTTGAAGTTACGTATAGGCTTTATGCGTGTAAACTTTGCTTGTAACACTGTTTTGCTGGTGTACTACAATTAGTTGAATACATATCTGGTTTGCACCGGCATTATCTAACCGGGTAATAAATGTATGTCTACATTCGTGCATGATATGAGTCCATCCCAAAGCTTTCATAAGCTTTCTGAACCGGACACCTAATTGTTTATAAGAATAATTTAGTAGAGTATCTTTCTTTGCGAGGGATACTCTTTTTTTATTAATTCCTTTATCCTGGGATGAATCGGAATGTATCTGTTGGTTCCAGCTTTTGTTTTAAAACCTGCTGTTAAATAATTTTCATCCAGATAAATATTGTCGAGTTTAACCTCTGGTAATTCCCCTGGTCTCATTCCTGTATAGAGCAGTATCAAAACTATATCCACATCCTCCATATCTAAATGATCCCAAAGAAAACTGATTTCTTCCTCCGTGAAAATTTTTCTTTCCTTTTTTTGGTCATTTTTATACATCTGAAGATTTTTGGTGTATTTCTTGTTGATAATATCCAATTCATAAGCGAACCGATCCATAGCCCTTAAAAATTTGTTATAATTCATCTATAAAAACTTAATTTAATTCAATTCTTGATATACAACTGGAAATTTGAACTTCAGAAACTGAATTTTAAATTGACGGTTTAGTTCGAGTCTGTTTACAGACTACGTTAGGAATGAAAATATAGGTACCTGTGGATGTAAGTCCA
>CANQNI010000201.1 GCA_947625175.1 uncultured Eubacteriaceae bacterium
ATAGTATCTCCAGGTGCTATAATTTGCTCAGTATTTAAAGCAATACTTATTGATTGTGGTTTTTCTGAGTCACTTAAATTTGGTTGAGTAGAATCACGAACAATCGTTCCGGTTGGAAGAGTTGGATTGTCTTCTAAAACCTTAACTTTGGTTTCATAAATCCAGAGATTATTTTCATAACGTCCATAAACATTAAGTTTATTTACTTTTGGATTAACCGTAAAAGCAAGGCTCTCATCCTGTAATACAAACTGAACTGAATCTGACGAATTTGCACTAACAAGTTCAGCATGTAAAGTAACCGTATCTCCGGTACTAACTTCTTCTACTTTTTGTCCATCCTGATAAAAAGAAACATTAACACTCTCATCTGCATAAACAAATGGAAAGAGAAACAACATTAAAACACAAAGAAAAGCATAAACCGTTTTGTGCGATGTTTGCATTATTTTCCTCTATTTGTAATCTCAAATTCGTCTAAAATATTACAAAAATTAAGATTTGTATTTATTTTATATCCAAAATTTAATAATTACAACAATTTTCTTAACAAATATAAAGAATTTAAGATTAAATTTAAATATTACCTAAAATTTTCAAGTTAAGTTCGTTTATAAAGTGGTATATTAAATAATAGAAATTATAAAAGGATATTTTATGAGTAATCGCGTATTAAAAGAAAAAATATTTGAATTATTAAATAATCCAGAAACACCGAAATTAAGCAAAAAAGAAATAGCTGATTACCTTGGTTTAAAAGGGAAAAAAGACAAAAGACGTCTGAAGGAATTATTATTCAGACTAAAAATAAATGACATTATTGTTAAGAACGAAGACAATACCTATTCAATGCCCCCAAAATTAAAAGGTCAACTCTTAGCAAATACCAGAGGTTTTGGCTTTGTCCGTCCTGAAGAAGATATTTTTGAAGGAGATATTTTTGTTTCACCGAATAATTTAAATGGAGCCTATGATAAAGACGAAGTTATCGTTGAAATAATCAGAAATGCTAATGAAAATCACCGAGCCGAAGGCAGAATAGTTGATATTCTAAAACGTGGTCAGGAAAAAGTAGTTGGAATTTTTGAAGAAACAAAGAAAAATGGTTTTGTTATTGTTGATAATGATAAATTAAATAAAGACGTTTATATTAAGCGTGATAATTTTAATGGGGCTCAAAATGGCGATAAAGTTGTTGTTGAAATAACTGAATGGCCTCAAAATCATTTAAATCCAGAAGGGAAAATAGTTGAAGTTCTGGGAAAACCAGGAGAACGATGGGTTGATATTATGTCAATAATTAAAGGATACGACGTTCCAACTGAATTCCCGGAAGAAGTTTTAGAACAGGCGGAATCATTTAAAGAAGTAAATAAAGATGAATATAAGAATCGACTTGATTTAAGAGACGAAACTATTTTTACTATTGATGGAGATACCGCTAAAGATTTTGATGATGCTATTTCAATTGAAAAATTAGAAAATGGTAATTATAAATTAGGAGTTCATATTGCTGATGTCAGTAATTATGTTCAGGCAGAATCACCACTTGATATTGAAGCCCAAAACAGAGGAACCAGTATTTATGCAGTAGACAAAGTAGTTCCTATGTTACCTGAAGCCTTATCCAATAACTTATGCTCTTTAGTCCCTGATCAGGATCGACTTACCTATTCTTGTATTATGGAAGTATCTCCTAAAGGAGAAGTTTTAGATTATGATATAAAAAAATCCGTTATCCACTCTAAAGCTAGAATGACTTATAACAGTGTTAATGATTTTTTAAATGGAGTTGAAGACGAAACAACCGAGTATTTAAAACCTTTTAAAAAGGATTTAAATATGATGGTTGAACTAGCTGATATCTTAAGAAATGATAGACGTAAAGAACGTGGTTCAATCGACTTCGATTTTGAAGAAGCTTATATTGAAGTAGATGATAATGGTAAGCCAACTGATGTTAAGTTAAGGGAAAGAGGAGTTTCTGAAAAGCTTATAGAGGAATTTATGTTACTAGCTAACGAAACAGTAGCTGAATATACATCTAAATCCCCTTTAACCTTTATGTACCGAAACCATCCACATCCCGATATGGAAAAATTGAAAGATTTTAGAAAATTCCTGGGAACCTTAGGACTGCAATTTGGAAAACCGGGAACCGTCCCAACCAATCAGGATTATCAAGATCTTTTAAAAGACATAAAAGGTAAACCTTACGAAAATACAATAACTCTCTTAGCTTTAAGAACGATGCAACAAGCTTTATATGAAGCTGAAAACAAAGGTCACTATGCGCTTGGAGCTGAAAATTATACTCACTTTACTTCTCCTATTAGGAGATATCCTGATTTAACTGTTCATCGTAATTTAACTATGTTGGAAAATCAGGATAAACTGGATGAAAAGGAATTAAAGAAACTTGAAAATAAAATTGTTAAACAGGCTAAACATTCTTCAGAAACTGAAAGAACAGCAGTTGAGATAGAAAGAGAAGTTCAAAAACTTAAAAAAGCCGAATATATGAAAGATCATATTGGTGAAAAATTCTCCGGAACTGTAAGTGGCGTTACAGGCTTTGGACTCTTTGTTGAACTGCCTAATACAGTTGAAGGATTAATTAAAATAAGTGATCTGGGAGATGATTATTACTATTTTGATGAAGAAAAGCACAGCTTAATTGGTGAAAATTATGGAAGAATTTATACACTGGGAAATCCAATAGATGTTGTTTTAAACAGTGTTGATGTTGATGCTCATCAGATAGATTTCTTACCATATGTACCAAGAAATAATGAGTAATATTTTAGACGGTAGTTTTGCTACCGTCTTTTTTATTAGTCATATTCAACCAAATCAATCAATACTTTAAATTTAGAAATCTATCTAAATTTATTTAAATTTGAAGTAAGTTTATTAACTAAATAAGGACATATTCTAAATCTATTCCTTCATCTTTTCCTAAGTTTCGACTATATTTCTTTTCAACCGGATTATTCCAATGTTCGTGAACGCCTTTAACTTTAGAAGTTTCTCCATTTCCATTTAAATAATTAATACTTGCCTGGTTATTCTGATTTAGAGCAGCTTCATGTAA
>CANQNI010000202.1 GCA_947625175.1 uncultured Eubacteriaceae bacterium
CTGGTTTTGGCGATAGAAGAAAAGAAATGCTCCAAGATATAGCTATTCTAACAGGGGGTCTAGTTATTTCAGAAGAAGTTGGACTAGAACTTAAAGATGCCCAAATAGATATGCTTGGAAAAGCTCGTCAGGTTAAAGTTGACAAAGATAATACAATAATTGTCGATGGTGCTGGTAAGAAAGAAGAAGTTAAAGACAGAATAAAACAAATCAAGAATCAAATAGAAAATACTGATTCTGAATATGATAAAGAAAAACTTCAAGAAAGACTTGCTAAATTATCTGGAGGAGTAGCAGTTATTCAGGTTGGAGCTGCTACAGAAACTGAATTAAAAGAAAAAAAATATAGAATTGAAGATGCCTTAAATGCTACTAGAGCAGGTGTAGAAGAAGGGATTGTAGCTGGTGGAGGAACTGCTTTAATTAATACTATTCCATCAGTCGATAAATTAATCAACGAATTATCAGGTGATGAAATGATTGGGGCTCAGATAGTTAAACGGGCTCTGGAAGAACCACTTCGTCAAATAGCTGAAAATGCGGGGCAAGAAGGTTCAGTTATCGTAAAAGAAGTGATGGATCAAGACAAACCTAACATTGGCTATGATGTTAATACAGACCAATTTGTTAATATGATAGAAAAAGGAATTATTGATCCTATGAAAGTCACTCGTTCAGCAATTGAAAATGCTGGAAGTATCGCTGGTATATTCTTAACTACTGAAGTAGCCGTTGCTGATATTAAGGATGAAGCTGCTGAAGCAGCTGCAGCTGCAGCTATGAGTGGCGGAATGGGAATGATGTAGATGATTTTATTTCTAAAGATTAGAAGGATTTTTACCTTATTGAGGTAGAAATCTTTTTTTATTTTCTTAAATACTAGTAAAATATCCGTAATTCCTCTATAATAAAGTCTTAAGTGCTAGAAAGAGAGAAAAAAATGAAGAAATTTAATTTTAGTCTTTACGGTTTTTTTCTTTTGGCTTTAATTTTTCTTACTTTCTATATAAATCCTATCTATGCAGCTGATGAAATAATCCGGAGCATGGATGATTTAAATACTGTTACGGATACTGATGGAATTTTCAGATATAATTCGATTGGTAAAAATGATGATATTTTAATTCTTTATAAGAACGAATCTGATAATAATATTGGTAATTTGGGTTTAAAAAAGAAGGATTTTGTTTCAGGAGAAACTATTGATCCAAAGCTTGATGTATTAAGAACTAGTGGCTTTACTTCAACTGAGAATCTAATTGATGAAATAAGTAAAAACGAAAATGTTACTGCTGTTGATTTAAATGACCGTGTTTATTCAACTGAAATAGTAAATGATCCTTATTTTGAAAAGAATCAAAAAGGTATCTTTGCTCAGGTAAAAGCGGATAAAACATTGAATTTAAATCAAAATAATTTAACAAAAGTTGCAGTTCTTGATACAGGTATTGATCCACAACATGAAGATTTAAAAAACCGTTATTTATTAGAAGGTTATAATTACGTTTCAGATACTACAGATTGTACTGATGATAATGATCATGGTACTGGAGTAGCCGGAATAATTGCTGCATCAACAAATAATAATTATGGTATAGCTGGTTTTACAGGAACTAGTAATATTAAGATTGTTCCATTTAAAGTTTTAGATGATGAAGGTTCAGGTTATGTAAAAGGTATTGTTGCTGCTATAAATGCTGTAAATAATTCTGATATTCGTATTATTAATTTTAGTCTAGGATTAGAAAGAGATAATAAAGTTCTAAAATCGGCAATCGTTGAAGGATATAGAAAAAATAAAATACTAGTGGCTGCCTCAGGAAACAATGGTGCTAGCAATTTAATGTACCCAGCAGCTTACGATGAGGTTATTTCAGTTGGTGCTGTCAATAATTCAAACAAACGTTGTACTAGTTTTGATTGGGGAAAAACGAATGGAAGTGCCTATGGTATTGGTTTAGATTTTATGGCACCAGGATGCGATATTCCTATGACCGAAGCTTCTTCTCATTCTTTTTGTTTTAATAGTGGAACTTCTTTTGCCTGTCCGATAGTTACCTCACTAGTTACTTTAATGATTCAACAGAAGCCTGATTTAACTTTTAATGAGCTTTATAATTATTTAAAAAATTCATCTCTTGATTTAGGAATAAAAGGATATGACGTTGAATATGGTAATGGTTTAATTAATTTTGAAGAAGCTATCAACCAGATCAAGCATCAAAGTAGTCAAACTCCCATAGTTCCGGTTCAGCCAGAACAGGAAGAAAAATTATCAATTAACCCTAATTCGCTTAGTATGGCAACGAATCAGGTTAATTTACTTACCCCAGTAACAAATTCAACTAAGGCAATTGTTTGGAGTAGTTCTAATTCAAGAGTAGCCACAATCAATAATGGAGTTGTCCATGCTTTAAATCCTGGTCAAACTACTATAACTGCTAATCTTGTAGGTACTGATATTCAATGCACTATTCCAGTAAATGTAATGAGTATAGATATTTTAGCAATTTCAGCCCATTCACAAGATATAGGATGGTTACCAGCAGTTTCTTCTATGGAAATAGCAGGTTCTACTGGAAGGAATAAAGAATTAGAAGCTTTAAGAATTGGAATAGCTGATCCAAGTTTAAATATTCAAACTCAAGTTCATGTTTCAAATATAGGAGATATGAGTCCTGTTAATGAAAATGAACTAGCAGGAACAACTGGTCAAGCTAAAGGTATTGAAGCTATAAAATTTAAATTGGATGGTCCAAATGCTATTAACTATGATATCTATTATAGAACTCATGTAGAAAATTATGGTTGGACCAATTGGACTTCGAATGAAAACTGGAGTGGAACTAAAGGACATAATTTACAAGTTGAAGCTGTTCAAATTTATATAACCAATAAGAACGGAACACCTCCTAATTTAACTGGTGACGTAAATTGGAGTTTCATGTAGAAGAAATTAACAAAGTACTTTTTTCTAAAACAATAATGAATCAAAATAAATAAGACCGGTCGGTTTATTCCGGTCTTCAAAAACTCTCCGCAGTGCGGAGAGTTTTTTAATCTTATTAATCAATTTAAAATATTT
>CANQNI010000203.1 GCA_947625175.1 uncultured Eubacteriaceae bacterium
GATATAAATATAGTCTTTATCAAATAGTAAGGGCTCCATACTGTCCCCTATAACTTGCAGGACAAACCCCTTTTCTTCTGGAACTTCTTCAATAGGAACTGAGACATAACCATAATTGCTTGAATCCAGGTAATTTCCGAGTCCGGTTGAAACACTCTGTTCAAAGAGTGGTAATTGCCTTTCAACCATTGGTTTTTCACTTTGCATAACGATGCATTTACCGATTAAATCGATAACCGCTTCTTTACCTGTTTCGTTTAATCGTTCGAACTGGCTGATCAAATTTTTATCCTGTTGAGAGATGAGTTGTTTTTCTCCCATAAGTTCTGAAGTGGTTGTATCTAAAGCCGTAGCAAGTTTTGAAATATTGGTAATGGTGGGATTTTGAGTGGTTCCATCAAGAATCTTACGTAAGGTCTTGTCCGATACGCCTGATTTTTTGGCTAAATCAGTTATTTTGAGTCTGAACTCTTTTCGTTTTGAATTAATATTATCTCTTAAGGTCTGATTAGTTTTAGCTGATTTCATAAAATTCGAGTTCTTATGAGCTCTGTTACCTCCTATAAGAATTTCATGAAAAAGATTAATTTCCGCATTGAGTGATCGTTTCCACCTCTATACTATTATATATAACCAAGCCATTAAATTTAATAACTATGAATAATTAAATTAAAAGAAAATATTAGCGATCTATTCCGAGTGTTTTGAAATTTAATATGCTGGGTATATATTTTTTGAAAATAATTTCACTTATTCTGAAATATGATTATAACCTTGGTTAAATATAGTATACACATGGTCATCATCTAAGGAATAATAACGTGTTTTACCTTCACGGCGATATTTTACTAACTTGGCTTGTTTTAATGTTTTTAACTGGTGAGAGATCGCAGACTGACTCATATCTAAGAGCGTAGCTATTTCATAAACGCAGAGCTCTTTATTAAACAGAGTCCAGAGTATACGAACCCTCGTTGGATCACCGAGTACTTTGAATAACTCAGCTAATTCACTTAATTTCTGTTCCGGTATCTCATCCTGGATCTGAAGCGAATCAGTTGACTGTATATTAGACATTTTTCCTCCAATTGAATGGACTAGTAAAGAGGTTTTAGAGTGTTAGTTATGAAAATAGACGAATACATTGAAATGATGAGAGCAATTGGCTGGTCAGATGGACATATTAATAAACTGGTTAATATTTATAAAAATGCAACTTTAACAGAAGATGGTCGTATAAAAGTATTAGCCGGTGATTTTAACAAGAAAAACTTAAGAAAATTCGAGACCAGACCTGTTTGAATAAGAATCTAGATTAAAAGCGTAACCTTTGGTTACGCTTTTATTATTTTCTATTGAGTTTGAGCGATATTAAAACCATATTTATTAAATATAGTCTGAGCTGCTTCTGATTTTAGATAATTTTCAAAATCGTTTATTGCTTCTATTTTAGATTTATTTTCTTCCGTATCATCTATTTTAAAGGAAGCCATTGGATAGTTTATAGTATCATAGCTTTCCGGGGGAAATTCATAGATTATCTTAATATTAGCATTATTAACTGCATCTGATTTAAAAACAATTCCAGCAGAAACGGTTTCATCTGATACAGCCTTAAGTAAATTACGAACATTATTTACATAGGTTATTTTAGAACCAAGACTATTAGCCATTCCGGTATTTGCAAGAGTCTGTTCAGCATAATAACCGGAAGTTGTTTTGTCAGGTTTTGTCAGACAAATACTGTTTACCTCCCAGGAGGCTAAATCTTCACCCGATTTAAGAGTGCTCTTGGCTGAGGTTATTACAACTAGTGAATTAGTTACCAGATTAGCTTTAGTGCTCGGATTAATTAAAGATTCACTTTCTAAGGTAGATAAATTTTTTTCTGAACTCAGTATGATAAAGTCAGTTCTACTCCCGCCGATTAAATCATCTGTTATTTCCTGAGAGGAGGAAAAGGAATAATTTAAGGTATTATTACTAGAACTCTCATAATTATTCTTTATTTCTTCCATAGGTGCCTTTAAACTTGAAACCGCCATAACAGATAAATCGACAGGTTCAGAAGTAGAACCAGTACCAGAACATCCGGTGAGTACGGTTATTAAAAGTGCAATTAAAATTAATAAATATTTTTTCATTTTCTCTGTTTCTAATACTATTTTATATTAAAATTTGACCTGTATTCAGATTTATGGGAAATCTATCCAACTTTTTTTAATTAAGTTTAAATAATTTTCAGATTTAATCTAATATTTAAATATATATGGTTATACCATAAATTGAAAACTTCGGTATAATTACTTTTAAATAATGCGCGAATAAATGGAGTATTCATGTATCCCTATTTGGCTGAATTTATCGGAACAACAATATTTATCTTTCTAGGCCTAAGTGTAAATGCTTCGAACTATTTGGAAGGTAGTTTTTTTCACAACTCAGGCGCTCTATTTTCATTTTTCGGTTGGGGGTTGTCTAATACTTTGACAGCTGTTTGTTTTATTCACATCTCAGGTGGATTCTTTAATCCGATTATTCCACTAGGTTTAGCTGTAGCCGGTTATTTCAGCTGGTCCCGGGTTTTAGGTTATATTTTGGCTGAATGTGCTGGTGCCTTCCTGGGGGCTTTACTGATGTTTCTTTTCTATAAAGATCAGTTTGATCAGACAGATTCACCAGCTACTATTCTAAATGTATTTACTTCAGATGCCGCCATAGCCAATATGGGACTTAATCTCTGGTGTGAAATAGTACTTTCTTTTCTCTTTGTTTTCTTCTTTATTAATATAATTCACAAATTTTCGGATATGAGTTGTATCTGGACTGGAATTGTCCTGTTTGCTATAGGAAATGCTTTAGGCGGTACAACAGGTTGGGCGATTAATCCAGCTCAGGATTTAATGGGAAGAATAGCCCACCAGATATTACCGATACCAAATAAGAAGGATTCAAACTGGGGCTATGCTATAGTTCCTTTAATAGGAACAGTAGTAGGTGGAATGTTGGGAGCTCTATTTGCTAATTTAATCGCTAAGATTCCGGTACTTATCTAAATGGATATAAAAAATATTATAGGTAGAGT
>CANQNI010000204.1 GCA_947625175.1 uncultured Eubacteriaceae bacterium
GACGTTTTCAATAATATCAGGATATTCTGCCGGATCTCCTGGACCATTAGTTAACATAATCCCATCAGGATTGAGTCTTCTGATTTCATCAATGGTTGTTTCTGCCGGCATTACGGTAACATTACAACCTTCACGAAGTAGCATTCTTAATATGTTCTTTTTATAACCATAGTCAATTAAAGCTACATGGTTAGCCCTGTTTTCCCGGGTATAGTACCAGTCGTATTTATCACAACTGACATCCATAACAGGTCTTATCACCTTATGGTTTTTGATTTTTTCCAGCAGCTTCTCTCTTACATGTTCGTTTTCTATATCTTCAGTTGTTATAGCACCATTCATGGTACCAAACATTCTTATCTTCCTGGTTAAGGCTCTGGTATCGATATCCCAGATTCCAACCACACCCTGATCTTTAAGAAAATCATTTATGGTTATCATGTTACGGAAATTGGAAGGTTCTTCACACCATTCCTTAACGATATATCCTGCTACCCAGGACTTCTCGCTTTCCATATCTGCTGTATTGATCCCATAATTTCCGATTAAAGGATAAGTCTGTAAAACAATTTGACCACAATAAGAAGGATCAGTTAAGACTTCTAAATATCCAGTCATACCAGTTGTAAAGACAATCTCCCCAATAGTTGTTCCTTCATTACCAAAACTATAGCCTTTAAAGACAGTCCCATCTTCAAGTAAGATGTAGGCTCTCTTGTCGCGTTTAAAGTATGACATGCTACTCCTTTTAATCTTTTTTTAACATATAATTATAACAGTTAGGGCAAATTTCTCTCAAAAAAAATGATACGTTCCCGTACCATTTAAGTTGCCATTTCGTCTCTGCTCGGTCCTACACCGACATACTTGATTTTAGTATCGGTGAGTTCTTCTATTCTTCTTATATAATCCTGGGCTTTCTGTGGTAAATCTTCAATTGATCTGATCTTAGTGGTAGATTCAAGCCAGCCCGGCATTTCTTCATAAATCGGTTCAACACGCTCAAGCTCACTAGTTGTTGGAATAGTACTAAGTTCTTTACCATCTAGCGTATATCCGGTACAGATCTTAATCTTATCCAGCTCATCTAACTTATCCAGTTTACATAGGGCTAGAGCATCATAGCCATTTATCTCATTGGTATATTTAACAATTGGAGCATCAAACCATCCCAGTCGTCTTGACCGACCGGTTCTCGCACCAAATTCATCGTCCGGATTTTGACCATCACCGCGAATAATATTAAACTGCTCATCGTCCGATTCAGTCGGGAATGGACCGGCACCAACAGCACTTGAAAAGGCTTTGGCCACCCCAATGACTTCATCTATATCTTTGGCCGGAAAACCTCCTGAAACAGCTGCATAGGCTGCAATCGGATTGGACGACGTAACATAAGGATAAATACCCAAATCAATATCTTTCATCGCAGCTAACTGGCCTTCGAATAAAATATTCTTATCTTTTTTAATATAATCATGAATCAGCTCATGCTGATTGACAATTCTGTCTTTGAGTTTATCACGCCAGTCTAGACAAATTTTAATAACTTCGTCTTCATCCAGTTCAGGAGCTTCATAAACTCTTAAAAAGCTATTTATTACTGGCAGGAATTCTTTAATCTTCTTGACTAACTCTTCCTCATCCAGCAAATCTTCAAATCTCAGATTTTTTCTTAAATCCTTAAAAGCGTAACATATTCCTATGCCACGTTTAGTGGTTCCAATTCCGCCCTGTTCTTCCATCAGAGCGTCAAGTTCCTGATGAAACGGCATTAGTATCTGAGCTCTACTGGAAATTTTTAAATTATCCGTAGAAACACCGGCATCTTCTATCGATTGGATCTCTTCTAATAAGACAGAGGGATTAACCACCGTTCCGGTGCCGATTAAACTAATACAGTCTTCTTCAAAAACGCCGCTGGGTATTAAATGAAGTTTAAATACACCATTATCATTAATAACAGTATGACCAGCATTATCCCCACCCTGGAAACGGACTACTAAATCCATATCAGGAGCCAGATAATCAATCATCTTACCTTTACCTTCATCACCCCACTGCGAACCAACAAGAACCGTTACTGACATATAGTACCTCTATAAATGTAGTGTATCCTATAGATACCCGCAAAATTATATCATAAGGATTCACCTTTCTTACTAAAAAAATCTAGTTCTAAAAGATTACAGAAAAATATTTCCGGAATACTTGTATTAGTATCAGATACAACTATATAATAAAATCGGAAAGAGAACCATTATGGATACTAAATTTTCAGTAGCAGTACATACTCTTATATTAATAGCCGAATCCAAAGTCCCACTTTCATCTGAAGAAATAGCTCAAAGTGTTGGAACTAATTCGAGTTATATCAGAAAGGTTTTAGGTCCTTTAAAAAAGGAAGGAATTATCTCAAGCCGTCAGGGAGTCAGTGGTTTTTCACTTGAGGTAAATCCTCAGGATTTGACCCTACTTCAAATTTATAGGGCTCTTAATCAGAATCCTTTTTTTGATATCCATCAAAATCCAAGTAATAAGTGTATTGTTGGTAGACACATCAAGTCAACTTTGACTAACCTTTTGGAAGATATGGAAAGTGCTATTAATAATGAATTAATCAAAAAAACACTAAATGATTGCATTTTAAAGATGAAAAAAGAATTAACAACTGAGGAGTTAAAACAGATATGAGTATTTATGAAATTACCTTTAGTCCAACTGGAGGAACCAAGAAAGTCGCTGAACTATTAACTCATGAACTGGGAAGTTCAGTTAGTGAAATAGATCTAACAGACAATAATGAAGATTTTGGTAAATATCATTTAACAAATAAAGATTTAGCAGTAGTTGCCGTTCCTTCTTATGGTGGTAGAGTTACTGAGACGGCAATCAATCGTTTAAATCAGATAAAGGGAAACGGCGCAAGTGCAGTAGCAGTAGTAGTCTATGGTAACAGAGATTATGAGGATACCTTAATAGAGCTTAGCGGTGACATACTCCCGGCACTTAACGAAGTCTTCGTTTGAAGTGCGGGCTTCTCGTTTAAG
>CANQNI010000205.1 GCA_947625175.1 uncultured Eubacteriaceae bacterium
CCTCAGATTCTACCCTATATACTCCAATCATACCATTTCTTCCATGACCAATAGTATAGATATGACCTACTTCACTTGCTCCTTCTGGAATTAAATGATCAGAGCTTTGTTCAGGGGCAGATACAAAGTGTTCTTCAAAGGTTTCTTTATCAATGTAAGAGAAATTTACATCGTAAAATTCCATTCCACCGAGTTTTTTTAGCTGTTCTTTAACACGTCTGCGCATTTCAAGGGCAAAGATTAGAATTTCTTCTATTTGTTCTTTAGTATATTTACCATGTGGATAAAGTAGTTTTACCATTCCAGCTACTAATTTTCGAACAGCTATAGTATCTCTCTGGTTTAGGTTAGAACCTAAAGTAAAATATTCATCAAAAGCATCTCCAAAAGGCTCTTTTCTTAGATCTCTTAAAACTTCAGCCAGATAGTCCGTAATAAAACCATAATCTTTTGTAAAATGGTTTGGTCTTAATTTAGGAATTTCCCAACCAGGAATATAACAATGTATTCGGTCTAGAAAAGCGGTGTCTGTTTTCATTTCATCCGGGAAAGGATCAAAGAGGGTAGAAGTTTTAAGAAGTGTATCCACACTTTGATTAATATTTCCTACAAAAACCATTGAAGCTGAAGCAGCTTTTTCTTCTTTACCTCTCGCAAAAGAACCAGAAGCCATGTAATCTTTCATTATCTGGATTCCATCTTTATCTTTAAATCGAATTCCAGCGACTTCATCAAAAGCTACACAATCCCACATTCCAACAAGGCCAATTGTTCTTTTGTTCATATTATAGAATAGATTGGCTACTGTTGTTTTTCCACCTGAAACTAGAATTGAGTTAGGGGAGATTTCTTTATAGATATGAGATTTTCCAGTACTTCTAGGACCTAATTCAACTATATTAACATTATTTTCAACTAATGGAACCATTCGGGCTAGAAATAGCCACTTTTCTCTTTTAGTAAGTTGTTCAGGTTCCATTCCAATTGAACGCATTAGTAGATCAGTCCACTCATCTTCAGTAAAAGCTTCCCGACCTGCTTTTAGATCTTCTAAATCAACGTGGGGCATTTGGATAGGTGTTAGTTTATTTATTATTATTGGTTCTGCATTTTTATCTTCCTGATTATACTCATAATCTAATTGAACAATACACCATATCCCACCACTTAAAAGACGATCGAACTCAGACGGATACCGGGAATCAATTGGTATTTTAGAAATTCCAAGATTTGAGAACTCAGCTTCGTACTGATCCTTTTTTAAATTTAGATTAACGGAAATTTTGTCGATAACCGTAAAACGTCCCCGTTCTCGGATATTAGAAAGGACTTTCTGAGCTTCATCAGGACGAACAAAATTATCAGATAGAATTTTCTTAACATTTTCAATCCCTTGCTGGATAATTGATTCATCATCAGAACTACAGTATTGTCCTAACAAAAACTCAAGGACATAAACAGGAACGTTAGCCCCTTCCTTTAATTTTTGTGTAAGATCTTTTCGGACAATTTTTCCATCAAAGTTTTGACGTAATTTTAAATACAAATCGTCTCTTGAAACTTCTGCCATTTAATTCACCGTTTAATTAAAGAATCCAAAATCGTCAGAGTAAGCTATATCTACTATTACAGGTTCTTTTAAAACCTGAATTCCATTTTCGTTTTCAGCTACAATATAATACTTTTTATTTCTATCATATTTTATATTAGCAAGTTCAAATCTAAAACTTTTAATTCGACTATTACTATCAGGATTTGTGCTATCAGCAGTAAAAATATGAGTATTTGAAATAACTCTTCCATCTTCAGAAACCATATAAAGTTTATAGTTTTGAGGATAAACCTCAGAAGATACAGGTTCCTTTTGAAAGAAAGCTACATCTACAATTAAATTAGTAATATTTCCTAATTGACTAAAGAGATCAATACCAGATTCTCTTTGTTCAATCTTATTTCGTTCAGTTTTTAATCTAATAAAAGGAACTACTGATTCCTGGGGAGAGGAACCACCATGAACATAGTTCATGCCAGAACTAGAAGCTTTAAAGACATTCTGAGTTAAAGGAAAATTTAAATATCTCTTATCATCATTACTAAAAGTTTTACTTACAGGAATATTAATAATTCCATCCTGATTTAAAGGTTCTTCACTAATTACATAACGTCTGTTTACTCTAAGATTATTTCTCGATTCCAAAGAAATTTTATCCATTTCTTCGAGTTTATTTCGTTTGTAAAGGAATCCGTGATCAGCTGTAATAATAAAATTATAAACATTAGCCGAACTTAGTTTTCTAATTATATCTTTTATTTCTTCAATAGCTTCTTCACTAGCCTTAAAAACTTCATTCTCTGTATTTTGTTTATCACCTCGGGAGTCTACCTGATTATGATAAATATAAATGAGATGTTTTCCGTTTAATAATTTTCTCAAATCTTGTCTACTCATTCTCAACATATCATCAAGATTTAAGGCTATATTATTTTTATTATTTACTTGTAATTGCTTTTCTCTTTCTTTTAGATCAGGTGTTGATTTTCCGTCTACTAGAACTCTAAGATCCTGGTTATATTCTAAAGTTTGATGAGGTAGGAGAGAGGACATTCCAAGTTCTGTATAGGAAGGAAGCATACCGGCTAAAGGAAGGATTTCTCCAGTATACTTTGGATTCCTGATTAAGTCTGTAAAGAGTTCTTCAGCTATTTCATAGCGTAAGCCATCAGAAATAATAACAGCTGTTTTTAAATCGTTATTAATTTTATCTCTAAAAGCCTCTCTTTGAAGTGGAAGACCATAGTAACTTTCCTTTTGTTTTAATAACTGATTCCATTTTCTAATCTCTGGTTCCATATAGAGATTGGTGTACAAATTTTCAACTAGCTCTTGTAAGTTTTCGAACTTATCCCTATCTTTTAATTGATCGAAGTAATAATAGAATTTTCGGTATAATTGATCAATTCTAAAAGTATTAGTACTATAATCATAGAAAGCTTCATCTAAGGAATCGAAATCCGGTTTAAAGTTTAGGACTAAGTCTATAAGCTCATT
>CANQNI010000206.1 GCA_947625175.1 uncultured Eubacteriaceae bacterium
AAATATTCAGCAATTGAGATTCCTGTATAAATACTAGCTTCTCTAGCAGCCACAGGCATATCAGAAGTATTAGCAATTAAAACTGTTCTTTCCATAAGGGATAAACCGGTTCGTGGATCTTTTAATGCCGGGAATTCCATTAAAACGTCAGTCATTTCATTCCCACGTTCACCACACCCTATATAAACAATAATATCTGCATCAGCCCATTTAGCTAACTGATGTTGTACAACTGTTTTTCCACTTCCAAATGGTCCAGGAATTGCTGCTATCCCACCTTTAGCAATTGGGAAAAGAGAATCAATTACACGTTGTCCAGTAACCATTGGTTCGTTAGGAGCAAATTTTTCAGCATAAGGTCTTCCCTTTCGAACTGGCCATGAACGCATCATGGGAATCTCTTTTATTTCTTTATCGCCAGTTTTTAATTTGGCGATTGGTTCTGTAATTGTAGCTTCACCTTCAAAAATCCATTCAACAGTTCCCGAAGTATATTCTGGAACCATTATTTTTTGAGTAACAGCTTCTGTTTCTTTAACGGTTCCTAAAGTATCACCAGCTTTAACTACATCACCTACTTTAGCAACTGGTTCAAATTTCCATTTTTTTGAGGTATCAAGTTTTAAAACTTCTACCCCTCTTTCAATTCGGTTACCGGTTTTTTGATAAATTTGAGTTAATGGTCTTTGAATTCCATCATAAATACTTCCAATTAATCCAGGCCCAAGTTCAACTGATAATGGAGCTCCTGTTGAATAAACCGGATCGCCAGGACCTAAACCAGCTGTTTCTTCGTAAACCTGAATAGAAGCTTTATCACCTCGAAGTTCTATAACCTCTCCAATTAATTCATCTTTACCAACCCGAACAACGTCAAACATTTGCACATCTGGCATTCCTTCGGCTATGATTAGTGGTCCGGCAACTTTAACAATTTTTCCTTTTATAATAGGCTCTGCCATACAATTATTCTCTCTTAATTATTTAAAATATCAGTACCAATAGCCTTTTCAACATTTTTACGTATTTCTTTTAATCCAATTCCAATACTACCATTTTTATTTGGAATAGGAATAATCGCTGGAAAAGGTCTAAATTTATAAAAATCGATTATTTCTGGAACTTTTTGGGCAGCTTCTTCTGTAATATAAATAATAGGAACTTCTTCTTTAGCTAACCGACGAATTGTTTTTTCTATCTCTTCAGTCGTTTCAGAGAAATAAGTCATAAATCCTAGTGTTTTAAATAGGATTACAGAGTCTTTGTCTCCTATTACAGCTAATTTATTTTGATTACTCATTACTTTATCCCTAGTTCTGCAAGAGTAATTTCTTTTTCTGATCGTTTATAAAAGAACAAGATTCGTAGCATCTCAGCTTCGTGTTCTTTTGTTAATAGATAATTTATGATTGGACCGATTCCAAATGAATCCATATAATTATCATGAATTATTTCATAAGCTATATTATAAAATTCAGTTTCAATTTTAAAAAAGCTTTTACTAACTAAGAAATCAGTAATTAAATCATGAATTTTATTTTTAAATTCTCCTAGAGCTAATCCTTCTGCTAATTGATCTCTGTTATAAGTTAAACAAACAGTTAAATCACTTAATGGAATACTTCCGCCTGGTATAAGTAAAGGTTGTACCTGTTCTTCATCCCATTTTAAATTAAAAGCTCTAAGTATTGTTATTATGTTTGTTAGATCAATCTTAGTTAGAAAATAATGATTAAGTAATTCATTTTGATTTTTCTTATTTGATAAATCATATAAAATTTGAGCAAAAACAGAATTATCAATATTTGCAGAAATTTCTAAAGGAGATTGATCCGGTTCAAACATATCTATTGCTTTACGGATTTCTATTGGAAAGTTTTCATAATTATCATTTTCAAAGGCTTCTTTTAATTCATCTAATGGTATAGTTCCACCAGGAAGAAGAATAGCTTCAACATCTTCTTTTTGAATTAAACCTTTTAAAATTGCTTTTATATTATGGCCATCAACCTGATATAAAAACAGATTGGTTAGAATCTTATTAGGAGTGATTTCATTAATAAATTCTCTTGCCTGATTTACAGAAGCTTGCGTTAATAAGTCTATATTATTCTTCTCAACAGATTGTGACCCATAATTTATATCATTTAATAACTGATAAGCCACATCGATTGAACTTTCGTTTAATCTATTCCAAAGATTTAAATCTATAAGTGAACTTTCAGAAGCTTTAACACGACTTACTGCATAAGGATAACTTCGTTCTTCCATAATTTTTATTGTTTAAAGAGAATTTTAGAAACGTTCCATTCTAAGTTTTCTTTCATATTTTCGATTAATACATCAAATGAGGCATTAACATCAGAATATTTTCCTATTAACATTAAACCATCACTAAAATGAGCTGGATTTTTATCAAGCTTTAATGGTTGTAAATGTCCATTTTCTTTAAGTAAATTATTAATTTCATCAAGAAAAGTTAGGCTACCTGAAACTTTACTAGTATATTTTGAAAAGTCTTTTTCTGGAACCTTAATATATTCAGTATCAGTAACAGTACCAGCTATAATAATTTTCTTAATTAAACTTTTCCAATCTTCATCAGAAAGATTTTTCATTTCCTGTTTAGCTTCCTCAAAAGCCATTTTCATAACATCTTGTTTAATAGCTAGAACATCTTTTCTTTCCTGAAGATTAGCATTTAATTTAGCTCTTCTTTCTAGTTCTTTAGAATTATTTTCAAATTCTTTTTTTAATTCTAATAAACGTTGCCCGGTTTGATTATTAATTTTTGTTACTTCATTATCAGCCTGTTTATGAGCATCTTCAATAAGTTTATTGGCCTCATTTTGAGCATCTTGAAGAATTCTATTAATAATTTTATCTTGAGCCATAATTTCCTCTATTAACTAAGATAAATTTATTCCATAAATCATCAGGATTGAAATTAGTAGAGCCAGGATAGCGTAGGTTTCAACGAGAGCAGTCATAGTGATACCTCTAGCTGAAGCTTCTGGATCTTTAGCAGTCATATGGATGGCAG
>CANQNI010000207.1 GCA_947625175.1 uncultured Eubacteriaceae bacterium
AAAAAGATGATTTTGGAAATAAATAAAAAACAGGAAGATCTTACAGAAGAAAATATCTGGTTAAAGAAGAAATTAGCCGATTTAAACGGGGAGCCTGTAGTTTAAATATTTATCAAAGGAAAAATGGAAGTTGAAGAACGTTTGGAACAGATTATTAATGAGGAAGTAGCAGAACGAATATCAGAAGTTGAAAAAGAATATGTAAATCGAATTTCAAATCTGGAAAAAGAAAATAAAGAATATAAAAGTCAGATTTCAGTTCTTGCAGACAAACTTCTTGGATTACAGAAAGAAATAGAGAAATTAAAAAGAGCCCGGGGTCTAAATTATTGAACTTAAAGTTTAGGCCTGCGGGTCTTTTTTTGTTTCTCAATATGACAAAATCATTTTTTTGTCGTATTGAATTCCTTCCCCAATTTTTCATGAATAATGAAAAAGATTCTCTCTACAATGTAGAGAAAATTTAATCTCTTTTATCTATTTTATTAAAAAGACAAACATATAATTATATCCATTAAATCTCTAAAATAACTATAAAATTTGCAAAAATCTTAGTATAATATAGACATTATTTTGTTAAAAATGTTTTTTATATGAATTAAATATAACTAGAGAGGTTTTTTGTGATTAGAAAAAATAAGTTATTTTGGCAGTTGTTTTTAATCTTTTTTCTAATACTTGGTTTTTCCCTACCTGTATTAGCTCAAGAAGAAAACCAACTAAATATAGATAGTCAGGCTGTTTCTAGTAATTTTAAAGGAAAAATTTTTGAAGCTGGTTCTACAGTTGTCTTTTTAAATAAGGATCATGAGGTCTGGACATGGGGAAGCCATACATTTCTAGGTAAGAAAGACACAAAAGCGGTTAACGCTCCAACAAGAATTTTAACGAATATATCTGATATTCAAAAAATTGAAACTGAAGGTGACCATGGAGTCGGGGCTCTTTCTGATGATGGTACTCTTTATGTTTGGGGTTATAGTTGGGATTACACTAAAAATAATGTTTATTTAGGAGTGGGTCCAGATACTGATGCTTCGGAACCAACAGTTATTTTAAAAGATATTGCAGAAATTGGATTAGCTAAATACTATACACAACATTATTCATATGCGATCGCAAAAAATGGGGATTTTTATGTTTGGGGTTATGTTAATAATCAAAAATATGAAACTCCTCATTTATTGTTAAAAAATGTTGAAAAAGCAGGTCCGTGTTTTGCTATTACGAAAGATCATTCTCTTTATAGATGGGGATTAAACTCTTATGGTCAAGTTGGTAATGGAACTAAGAGTGATAATTATGAAGCTCCTGTTAAAGTTTTAGATGATGTTCGAGATTGTTATTTTAGACAGTTTGATGACTCTTGCGCTGCAATAACTACTTCAGGTGCTTTATATTTATGGGGAAGAAATGATGGTCATAAATTAGGACCAGCGGGCTTTGCGGAACACCCTGAAAGGGAATATGCTGAAAGTTATGTTACAACCCCTCAATTAGCTCTTGAAGGTATTAAAACTAAACTAAAAGGTTCTTATGCTATAGCTGAAGATGGAACACTTTATAATTGGGGACAAAATTCTAATTATACAAAAGGGATGACCGAAAAAGAGGAATCTGAACCGAGAGTAGTAATGAGTGATGTTCGCGATGGTAAGGAAATGTTACTGCTAACTCGTAACGGAACAATATGGTGTAGTAGGGGGAATTTAACTGGTGAAAGAATTGATATTTTTAAAAAATTAGCAGGTTTTAATGATATTGCTACTATCCTTCCTCCTACCTCAGATATCTCAACTTTATTAGCGGCTGCTATAGATAATAGAGGAAATTTGTGGTTTCAAACAGATACTGAAGAAAATGATACGACTGAAATTCCAAATTGTTTTATTCCTACTAAAGTAGCTTCTGATGTTTATGATGGAGGATTTATTAGTAATGTCACTTGTTACTATATAAAAAATGATGGTACTCTTTGGATGGCTGGAACTAATTTCTATGGTGCTTTAGGTGATGGAACTGTCCAGTCAAGTAAAGAATTTAAGCAAGTTATTTTAGATTCCAGTAGTCAACCTGATAATCCAAATCCAGGAGGAGATCCGGTAGAGCCATCAAAGCCGACTAATATTCCTGATTTATCTAAAATTGATCTGGGAGAGGTTCCGGTAAAAACAGATCCGGTTCATATTTCAGATGGGAATCAGATAATAGAATTTAGTGCAGTAGATGTTATGTCGGGATTTGATACCAGAGGTTTTAATGTACATGAAGTAAGAGACGATAAGGAACAGACTATTACCCAGTATATTGGTGTACCTACAAGTACCAATCTAAGCTCTCTTAAAAGTGCGGTAAGTGATCCAACAGCAAGCAAACTAAAATCTCTGAACGCTCAGACCATTAAACTTAATGTTGGAGTAACCGGATCCCAGGTTTCAGTAGCGGGTTATACAGTTTATTCAATAGCTGGAGATGAACCAAAACTCAAAGAAGGCGGGATGGCTATCATAGCTTCAGCGGATGCTAACTTTAAAATCCCAGTAGCCGGTGCCTATACATGGGTTAAACTCAATATTTACGGTGATACAACTGGTAATCTTACCTGGCAGATGACAGGAACGAATACCTCTCCAGAAAAGGCTATTGCTACTCTTAATTATCTTTTCCATGCAGGAGTTAAGTCTGGTATTGAAGCCAATATAGGAATTGCCAAACTTGGTGGTGCTCTAACGGGGGAAATGGAATTTGATTATAAAAAAACCAGAAGTGATCCTAATGCTAATCTGGAAGAAAATCTGGAAGTTTATCTAAATGGCTACAGTAACTTTACTTTCGGAATATTTGGCTATGAAGGATCTTCTAAAGACCGTTTTGCCCATACTAAGATCTATCCGAAAAACAATGCCCGCAGTGCCGGAATTGAAAAGTCCGAGTTTAAACTACTTAACAGAGATTATTTAGATAAAGTAAAGATCCAGAGTGCGGAAACCAGTACTCGAATTGTAGAAAGTAATTCCTATCCTTATGGAGAGCCAAAAGT
>CANQNI010000208.1 GCA_947625175.1 uncultured Eubacteriaceae bacterium
TAGATCTTAGTCCTGGTGTTAATTATAAAATTAGCGAAGTACCGTTAAGTGGTTATACACAGGTTACACCTGAAGATAACGGAAGTTTCACAGGAACAATAACAGCTGGTGGGTCAGCTCAATATGAATTTGTTAACCAGAAGACGGTTAATACTACCCCTAATTTAACTATAGAAAAAACTCAAGCAGTTAATGAGGGTGATCAGACTAAAGATCCGCTATCTGCAGAAATAGGGAATACGATTACTTATCAGTTAAAAGTAACCAATATTGGGGATGGAACAGCGACTGACGTTGTTGTCAAAGATGTTATTCCGGATGGATTAACTTATGTAAGTGATTCAGCTACAGATAATGGAACATATGAAAATGGAACTATAACCTGGAATCTTGGTGATCTAGCCCCAGGAGCTTCCACTAATGTAACCTTTAAGGCTACGGTTCCAACTGTTTCTGAATTTACCTTATATGTAAATAACGCTACAGTTGAAAGTGCTGGAACTCCTCCTGTAACATCAAATGATGTCATAGTTTATGTAGGACCAGTTCAAGGTCAGGAAATAATTAAAGAACAATCAGTAGAACACAATGAACCTACTAAAGATCCGATAGATAATGTAGGTGGAATGGTTCTTACTTATTACTTAACCGTAACTAATACAGGATCAACTATCCAGAATAACCTTCTTGTAAATGATCCGATTCCTGAAGGATTTACTTATATTGAAAAATCAGCAAATTATGGTGGAACATATCAAAACGGTGTGGTTTCCTGGGTGATTCCAGAATTAGCTCCAGAATCTTCAGATTCAATGCCTGGGCCTTCAATAGTACTTGAATTTAAGGTTCAAGTACCGGATGTAGAAGGAACCTGGACGAATACGGGCTATTTAAACGGTAAAGCTTCAAATGAGGTTATTGTCAATAATCCGGGAAGTCTCATAACCAAAGAACAAAGTGTTAATGATGGTGAAAATACAACCCAGACTCAAATAGTCAATCCAGGAGATACAGTAACTTATTCAGTTAATGTAGGAAACACCAGTTTACAGGATATGACAAACGTTGTAGTAACTGATACAGTTCCAGAAACACTGATCGTTGATGAAAACTCTATCTCAGATAACGGGATCTTAGGAGATAATAACACTATTACCTGGAATTTAGGAACATTAGAACCTCATGAAACTAAAACTCTAACCTTTAACGTAACAATTCCGGTTAGTACAACAGTTACAACCTGGATAAATGGTGCTGATGTTAATTGGGATGAGAATCCAAGTCATAAACCAGAAGAATCAAATAAAGTAGAGGTTGAATCACCTCAGCTGGAAATTATAAAGACTCAGTCTATTGGTGACTTAACTCCAACAACTGAAACTTTACAAGTAAATTCAGGTAATATCGTAACCTATTATTTAACAATTAAGAATATAACAAATACAGCAGCAAATAATGTTATAGTCAGTGATACTATCCCAGAAGGTCTAACCTATGTGGAAAACAGTATTTCACCTGGTGGTGTTTACCAAGATGGAATAGTAACATGGAATATAGGTACTTTAAATGCTAATTCGCAGTATACCGTATTCTTTAAAGTTACTGTCCCAACTATAACGGAGGATAGTACATGGACCAATACAGGACAGGTTGCTTATAACGGTCAACCTCCTATTAGTTCTAATGAAGTTGTTCTGGAAGGAAATCCAGATCAGGAAATTACATTTGTAAAAGCCCAAAGTATAGAAGGTGAAAATCCTACAACAGAACCATTAGCCAATGTAGGCGGAATGACTGTAACCTATTACTTATACGTTTATAACAATTCAAGTATTACACAGGATAATTTAAATGTAATTGATCCGGTTCCACAAGGCCTTACCTATGTAGAAGAGTCAGCTAATTATGATGGAGTATATGCTAATGGCGTAGTTTCCTGGACGATTTCAAATCTAGCTCCAGGGCAGTCAGTTATACTACAATTTGAAGTTACGGTTCCTGACCAGGAAGGTCATTGGGAAAATACAGGTTATCTAAATGGTGAAGCCTCAAATACAGTAGTCATTGATAATCCTGGTGCTTTAATTCAGAAAGAACAAAGCGTTAATGGAGGAGAAAGTACTACTCAGACTCAAACAGTAGTACCTGGAGATACAGTTACTTATACAATACCAGTAGAAAATACAACAAGTGAAGAAATGACCAATGTTGTAGTTACTGATGCTGTTCCTTCTACCTTAATAGTAGATGAATCTTCAATTTCCCATGCAGGTCTGCTTGGTGGAAATAATACGATAACCTGGTATCTCGGAACGATTGAACCTCATCAAACAGTAACCTTAAGCTTTGATGTTCAGATTCCATTAAATGTTACAGAATCTACCTGGATTAATGGAGCCCAAATTGACTGGGATCAAAATCCGAGTGATAAGCCAGAACAATCCAATAAAGTTGAAGTAAATACACCAAACGTAACTATAACTAAAACCCAATCAATAGGGAATTTACAACCAACTACTTCAACTCTACAAGTTAGTTCAGGTGATACGGTTACTTATTACTTAACCGTAAAGAATACAAGTAGTATTCCAGCACAGAATGTAGTAATAAAAGATACTATTCCTGAAGGTCTAACTTATGTAAATGGTAGTGCTTCCAATCAGGGAATCTATAATAATGGGACTTTAACCTGGACAATTCCTTCTCTAGGAGCAGGGTCAGAATCAACCGTATTCTTTAAAGTAACCGTCCCAGAAATAACTGAGCAGATTTCTTGGGTTAATGTTGGATCAGTTTCTTTTGATAATTCACAACCTACCCCATCTAATGAAGTAGTTATTGAAGGAAATTCAGGAGAAATTATTACAAAAGAACAAAGTGTAAATGGTGGTGTAAATACTACCCAGATACAAACGGTTAATCCAGGAGATAAAGTTACTTATACTGTAACGGTATCAAATATAACCAATCAACCAATGACCAATGTCATTG
>CANQNI010000209.1 GCA_947625175.1 uncultured Eubacteriaceae bacterium
CCGATTGACGTAAACTTTTCTTCATCCAATTCGAGTCCCTTGGCTTTTTCTATCGCTTCATCTAAACTGGTTATTTTATCAAAGTCGACTCCGGTATATTCAGTAACCAGATCAACCATACGGGCTCTCTTAAACGGTTTTTGCAGTTTAATAATATCCCCGTCATATTCAAGTTCATCCGTTCCCAGAATGTTAATAGCCAGACTATGATAGAGGTCTTCTACCATATTCATAACATCTTTATAATCAGCATAAGCTTCATAAGTTTCAAGTAAGGTAAATTCCGGATTATGAAGACTATCCATTCCTTCATTTCTGAAAACTCTTGAAATTTCATATACCTTATCAAAACCACCAACAATAAGTCTCTTAAGGGGTAACTCTAAAGCTATACGCATATAAAGCGGCATATCTAGAGCATTATGATAAGTTTTAAATGGACGGGCATTGGCTCCACCAGCCAGGTTATTAAGTACTGGCGTTTCAACTTCTACAAAGCCACGGTCATCCAGAAATCTTCTGATCTCAGAGATAATCTTAGATCTGAGTAGAAATACTTCCTTGACTTCCGGATTAACGATTAAATCAACATAACGTTGTCTGTATCTTAAATCCGGATCTTTTAAACCATGGAATTTTTCAGGTAATACTTGAAGAGACTTACTCAGTAAAGTGAGTTCTTTGACTCTAATAGAAGGCTCTCCTCTTTTAGTTCTAAAGACCTCACCTTTTAATCCAACAATATCACCGATATCATAAGTTTTGATTTCGTCATAGTTGTCTAATAAGTCCTTTTTTAAAAATAGCTGTATCTTCCCGGTTGAATCAAATAAGTCGTAAAAGCCAACTTTACCCTGGCCTCGTTTACTCATAATTCGACCGGCTACAGAAACTACCTGATCTTCGTAGTCATCAAAATTATCGACGATATCTTTAGCGTAATGTTTTCTGTCATATTTGGTAATTTTAAAAGGATCATTACCATTTTCTCTTAAGTTCTTTAATTTTTCGTGTCGAATCGCTAATACTTCATTTAAGTTTTCTTCTGTTTTATTACCTGAACGACTCACTTTTATCTCCTGATATCGAGAATCTTATAAACTACCTTGCCGGCTGGAACTTCTACACTTACCTGATCACCTACACGGTGGCCTACTAGTGCTTTTCCTACCGGTGATTCATTTGAAAGCTTTCCTTCTCTAATGTTAGCTTCAGTTGAACCAACAATACGGTATTCTAAATCGTCTCCACTTAAACTGTTGTTTACTTTAACAATATTTCCAATGGAAACAACGTCCGTACTGATTTCATCATCTTTAACAACTTTTATATTTTTAAGAATGTTTTCTAAATTGTTGATTTCGCCTTCAACAAAGCCCTGTTCCTGTTTGGCTTCATCATATTCAGCGTTTTCTGAAAGGTCTCCATAACCACGGGCAACTTTAATTCTGTCTGCTATTTCATAACGTTTGACGGTTTTTAAATAATTAAGTCGCTCCGTTAGTTGTTCTAAACCTTCTTCTGTTACAACTCTTTCTTCTATATTTTCACTCATAAAAAATCCTTTTTATAATATTTTTCCAATAAAATGCTATTTTAATACTAGATTGAATTTAATTCAACCAGATCTATATCATTTAAATTCTTTCCTGTTTCCAGACTTGAGGCTAAAGCGTTGGCTGTATCCAGTGAAGTAAATAGTGCAATCCCTCTCTCTACGGCTTTTCTACGGAGTTTTACTTCATCAAATTCTGGAAGTCTACCTTTAGTAGAAGTAGAGACTACATAATTGATAACATTAGTATCGAGTAAATCATCTGCATTAGGATGTTCTTCACTGAATTTTCTAACCGGTGTTACAGGAATACCCGTATCTGAAATTACCTTAGCGGTTCCAACGGTTGCATAGATTTTAAGTCCCAGATCATAAAAACGCTTGGCAAGACTTGCTGCATCCTGTTTGTCCCGACCTCTTACGCTCAGTAGAACACCACCTTCATGTCCGAACATATCTCCTGCGGCACTCAGTCCTTTATAAAGAGCATCTTCAAATTCTCGGGCTATACCTAAAACTTCCCCGGTAGATTTCATTTCCGGTCCAAGCTGGGTATCCACATTATGCAGTTTTTCAAAAGAGAATACCGGAACTTTAACAGCTGTATATTCTTTGGTTGGTGCAAGTCCTGTTCCATAACCCATATCCTTTAGTTTTTCACCCAGCATTAAGCTCGTGGCTATATCAACAATCGGAATATCGGTTACTTTAGAAATATAAGGAACTGTTCTGGAGCTTCTCGGATTTACTTCGATAACGTTAACTTCATCCCCATGGACAATAAACTGGATATTTATCATACCAACTACTTCGAGGGCTTTAGCCAGGCGCTCAGTATAATCCGTTATTTTCTGAATGACTTCTTCACTTAAAGTCTGAGGCGGATAAACAGCAATAGAGTCACCAGAGTGAACACCAGCTCTTTCAATATGTTCCATAATACCCGGTATCAGGAAATCCTCCCCGTCGCAGATAGCATCAACTTCGACCTCAGTTCCTTCCAGATACTTATCAATTAAGACCGGATTTTCCAGTTTCTGTCTGGTGATTATCTCCATATACTCATTAACGTCTTTTTCGTCATAAGCAATAATCATGTTTTGACCACCAAGAACGTAACTGGGACGAAGAAGGACTGGATAGCCTAACTTTTCGGCTGCCTGTAGCGCTTCCTCTGTCGTAAATACCGTATCTCCCTTTGGTCTAGGAATACCGCATTGTTCTAGTATCTCATCAAAGAGCTCTCTATCTTCAGCTGCATCTATATTCTTGGGATCAGTTCCAAGGATTGGAACATTTAAAGTATCCAGATGCTTAGTCAGTTTTATCGCTGTCTGTCCACCGAACTGAACTATAGCGCCATCCGGCTTTTCTGTTTCT
>CANQNI010000210.1 GCA_947625175.1 uncultured Eubacteriaceae bacterium
TCCTTTTAGATCAAACGATAGATCAATCTTTTATTCTATAATTTTTAATTTTTTATTATTGATAAAGATAAATTATTTCGAACTAGATAATTAAATTTAATTTTAAATTCTCAAATAAAAGTAAACATAGGTTTAATCTGGTAAATAATCAGATTAGTAAAAATAATATGGGAATTAATAGTTTTAACTTAGATTTTATATTTCCACATTGAGATTGAGCTTAATTAACCTTTCATTAAATAGCATGTTTAAATCATAGCATTAATTCCCATATGAGTGAGTCACTTAATAGTGGCTCTTTTTTTTATAAAATAATTCTATATTATAATAAATAAACAGATAAATTAAATCCATTTTATCCAATATAATGGATAAAATTATTTGAATTCTATAATTTATTTATTATAATAAAAGAAATGTTTTAGAAATTAATCATGAAAGTAATTAACCGGGAATCCTATATAAATCGAATAAAACCATTTATGAATACTGATTTAATTAAAGTTATAACTGGTATTCGTCGAAGTGGTAAATCTATAATTTTACAATTATTAATGAAAGAGATTCTTAAGCAAGGAATTTTAGAAGAAAATATTATTTATTATAATTTCGAAGATTTTAAAAATCGGAAACTTCTCAATTCTGATAAGTTATATGAGGAAATTTTAAATAAAACTAAGGATATTTCTGGGAAGATTTACTTATTTTTAGATGAAATTCAAGAAGTTCCTGAATGGGAAGTTGTAATTAATTCTTTAAGATTAAATCCTGATTTTGATATTTATATTACTGGATCTAATGCTAAATTACTTTCTTCTGAATTATCTACTTATTTAGCTGGTAGATATATAGAATTTCGTATTTATCCTTTTACCTTTTCTGAATTTCGTGAATTATATTCAAAAGATAAACCAAATGAAAGTAATAATATCATATTCCTTGAATATATAACATTAGGTGGAATGCCTTATTTAGCACAACTTAATTATAATCATGATACTTCTTATCAATATCTACATGACTTATATAATTCAGTTTACATTAAAGATATTTTAGTTAGAAATAATTTTCGGGATGTAGATTTATTAGATAGAATTTTAAATTTTATAATTGGTAATAACGGGCATTCCTTTTCAGCAAACTCAATTGCAAAATATTTAAAAAGTGAAAATAGAAATGTTTCCGTAACTTCAATAGTTAATTATCTTAAAGCTTTTGAAGAAGCTTATTTAATTTCTCGAATTAAAAAAGAAGATTTAAAGAGTAAAAAAAGATTTAAAGTTAATGAGAAAGTTTATTTGGCCGATCATGGCTTTCATAACAGTACTTTTGGAACGAATGATATAGATCAGATATATGAAAATATAATTTTAAATGAGATTTTGAGTAGGAACTATCATGTAACCGTTGGAAAAAATAAAGATAAAGAAGTTGATTTTATAGCAACCAAGAATAATAAAAGAATTTATATTCAAGTTTGTTATCAACTGTCTAATAATGATGTGGTTGAAAGAGAATTTGGTTCATTAGAATCTATTAAAGATAATTTTCCAAAATACGTAATTTCTTCTGATAAAGTGGATTTTAGTAGAAATGGAATAATCCATAAAAATATAGTCGATTTTCTTATGGATAAAAGTTGGTAGATTAAATTTGGGATGTTTTACAATAATTTAGGAGGTTTATATGGATTTAGAATATGAACGAGTTGATCTTAGAGATAAATTATCAGAAGAAGCCCAACAGATTAGTTACGAAAACACTGAGCTTCAGTTTAAACTGAATCATACTTTTCCTTTAAGTGATGAATATCAGGAAATTGAACAAAAACTATTTAGAGGAAATTTTGGTGAACTAAGCAGAATTACACCACCTTTACATGGCGTCTGTTTTGATCTGGTTCAAATTGGAAAGAATGTGGTAATTGGAGCCAATTGTTTAATGATGGCACGAGGTGGTGTTGTCATTGAAGATGATGTTAGAATAGCAGCAAATGTCCAATTAATAACCAACAATCATGATCTTTACGAACGCGATATTTTAACATGCAAACCCGTTCTAATTAAAAAAGGAGCGTGGATTGGAGCTGGTGCCACTGTTCTTCCTGGAGTCTGTGTTGGTAAACATTCGATAATTGGAGCTGCTTCAGTTGTTACTAAAGATGTTCCCGATTACGGTGTTGTAGTAGGCAATCCGGCTAAACTAATTAAAACTTTAGAACCGGAAAAATTTGAATAAATATAGTTTAATATGAGAAAAAAGGTCAGCGCTTTAGCTGACCTAAGTATTTTATTTTTTAAATTCAAGATCTGCGCCATCTGTTGCGATAACCTGTTTATACCAGTCATAGCTTTTCTTTAGGCTTCGTTTCATTGTTCCATTACCTTCATTATCTCGATCGACGTAGATCATACCGTAGCGTTTTTTCATTTCACCTGTTGTAAAGGAAACGAGATCGATTATTCCCCAAGGAGTATAACCTATCAAATCAACTCCATCATAATTAACAGCCATTTCACAGGCTTTAATATGTTGAGCCAGGTAATTAATACGGTCAGTATCCCAAATATCTCCGTTTTCATCTTTTTCATCAATTGCCCCGAAACCATTTTCTACAATAAAAATAGGTTTTTGATAACGGCCATAAAGTAAATTTAATGAATAACGAAGACCAACTGGATCAATCTGCCAACCCCAATCAGAAGCCTCAACAAAAGGATTCTTAACAATTCCATTAAAACCTCCTTGGACCTCATCTGATCCAACCTGAGATTTATCCTGAGCATCTGTACTTACAACTGTCGACATATAGTAGGAGATTGCTATGAAATCACATTTACCTTTAGCTAAGATTTCCTTATCTCCCTCTAACATTTTAATATTATAGCCTTCACGTTCAAATTCCTTAAG
>CANQNI010000211.1 GCA_947625175.1 uncultured Eubacteriaceae bacterium
TTATTCTGTTTAATAGCAGTTTAAATATAAGATTTACTATTATATTTCTATTGAGATACACCACGAATAGTAAAACATATTTCCAGATTCTGATGATATTTAAATAATTTAATTTAAAAGATCCTAACTAGTGACTTAAAGATCGAGTAAATAAGTAGAATATAAAAACATCGCCGTTCTAAAAATAACTTTTTATTCCGGTCTATAATTTTCTTCAGCTTTAGAAGTAATTTTTTCAAATGGAGAATCTAATTCACCTTCCATATTTAATTTGGCTTTCATTGAAATAATATCACTTTCAATTTCAAATGATTCTTGAGTAAAATTGGAATCATAAATATTTTCTAGTGCCTCATCAATAGTATTAAATGTATCTACTATCTTTTGAAGAGTTTCTTGACTCTGTTTGGTTTGGAATTTATTATCCTCTATATCTAAATAATAATCAGTTAAACGGGCAATTTGTTCAAGAAAATCACTTTTAATACTAAAACTTTTTATCTGTATTTCATCTAGAATATCACTTGAGTGAGCTAAATTATTATAAAACTTTATATCTTTTTGAGCATATGGAGTTTTGGAAGCTTCTAATAACTTAGCTCTAAGCCTATCAATCTCTGTTTCTGAATTTATTTCTTCCAAAGGTTCTGAATGAGAGTTTTGTGAAGACTCAGTTGTTGTTATAAGTTTATTCGTTTGAGTAATTTTTTTATTATATAAAAAGATCAGAACACCTGGAATTAAGTAAGATAATATAGCAAGTACTCGTGCTGGAATTGAGCTAATAACCATATCGCCCAAGTTTACTTGACTATTAATTAATCCATTAAGGCAGGCTATCATTAACAAGATTCCGATTATTCTTCCAACAATATTATGGCTATGATGTCTATTCCACCGTTTTATAATTATTAAGGCACCGATAGCACTTAAAAGTAATCCTAACCATAAAGTACTAGTTTCATACGAAGCTCCATAATAGGAATAATTTTGAAAGGCTAAAAAATTTTCAGTAAATTCACTTAATCTTTGAAGCCCCATTGACAGTAATATATTAGCAATATAAAACATAAACGTTTATCTTTCTCTATTAGTTATTTAGATTATAATGATTTATAATTGAAATTACTTAAAATAAAATAATTTTAAATTATTTTTACTGGGAGGGAAAATGATTAATTTTGGCGATAAAAAACTAGGATTTGGTTTAATGAGATTACCTCTTAATAATCCGAATGATTCAGCTGATATAGATATTGAAACATTAAAGAAAATGGTAGACATCTTTATGGATAATGGTTTTTCTTATTTTGATACTGCCTGGATGTATAATGGTTTTAATAGTGAAAATGCAGCTAGAGAAGCCTTAGTTAAGAGATATCCAAGAAATGAGTTTATTTTAGCTGATAAAATTCACCATAGTTTTTTTAATTCAATAGAACAAAGAGATAAGATTTTTAGCGATCAACTAGGTAAATGTGGCGTTGATTATTTTGATCTTTATTTGCTTCATGACGTTGGACAAGATTCGATTGTTAAATACGAAAAATTCGATTGTTTTAATTTTCTCAAACAGTTAAAAGAACAGGGATTAATAAAACATTATGGATTTTCTTATCATGATACACCAGAACTATTAGATAAAGTTCTCACTGATCATCCTGACGTTGAATTTGTTCAATTACAAATTAACTATTTAGATTGGACTACTCCTGGAATTAACTCAAAAGAATGCTTGGAAGTTGCTCGGAAGCATAATAAACCTGTAATAGTTATGGAACCTGTTAAAGGAGGTACTTTAGCTAAATTACCAGAAAGAGCAGAATCATTATTAAAAGATTATAATTCAAATCTTTCAATCCCTTCATGGGCTATCCGTTTTGCAGCAGGTTTAGAGAATGTAGCTATGGTTTTAAGCGGAATGAGTACTCCAGATCAGGTAACCGATAATATTAGTTATATGAAAGATTTTTCTCCATTAACCAAGGAGGAACAGGAATTAATCTTATCTGTTAGAGATATTATTAATGAAAATATTAGAATAGCTTGTACTGGTTGCGAATATTGTATTGATGGAAATGGATGTCCGATGAATATTCCAATACCAAAATACTTTTCGCTTTATAATCTAGATCTTCAAGAATCAGAAGAAAAAGGTTGGACTAGTCAGGGAGAATATTATGATAGATTAACTCAATCTGGTGATAATGGAAAGGCTAGTGATTGTATTGAATGTGGCCATTGTGTTCATGAATGTCCGCAACATTTGAAAGTAATTGAATATATGAAAGAAGTTGCAGAACACTTTGAAAAAAAATAAATTAAAGCAATCTAGTACTGAATTTTATTCGGTATTAGATTGCTTTTGAATTTTAAGAGGAAAAGGAACTTGTGCTAGGATAATGGCGATAAACATTAAAAAACATCCAAGCAATTCTCTCCCCGAAAGTTTTTGACCCAATAGAATTAGACCTGCTAAAACCGAGACAACTGATTCTAACGACATAATAAGTGAAGCTACAGTTGGATTAAGATCTTTTTGTCCAATAATTTGAAGAGTGTAACCAACAGCACTTGATAACAGACCAGCGTATAAAATAGGTTGCCAAGCATTAGTTATTGAACTTATATCAGGTTTTTCGAATAAAACCATAGGAATTACGGCTATAAGACCTATTACAAAAAATTGAAGACACGATAATAAAATTCCATCAACTTTTGGACTAAAATAGTCTACAACTAAAATATGGCCTGAAAAAATAATAGCACAGCCAATAATAAAAATATCTCCTCTTTCAATCGAGAATCCTTCTTTCATACAAAGGAAATAGAGTCCAAAGGTAGCAATTATTACGCTGAGCCAAACTAAATTAGAACATTT
>CANQNI010000212.1 GCA_947625175.1 uncultured Eubacteriaceae bacterium
GTATTCGGCGCAGAAAGGATTTGTGCAGACACAGTCCTCTCCGTGTATATATTAATATTAAAGTGCACAGTAAATTAAAAAAAGTTAACTAAAACGTGCACAGCAAATTATTTTAACTTAAGAAAAATAAAGTTAATAAAATTCTACAAACAAGAAATCATTAGCTAAGATTTCTTTAAAGAAAAGTTAAGTTAACATAACCTGGGAATGTTAGCGGGAAAAGAAGTATTCAGTTAGAAAGGAAGGTGGAATTAAAACTGGATCCAGTGCTTTTAATTAAGGAATTAAATTAATTATTATCTTTACCTAAAAAAATAATGACTTAAAGCAGATTTAGGATAAGATACTGGAATGATTAGTAATGAAATTAAAAATGAAATAATGAAGTTAAGTATCAAAGGATACTCAAACGTTTATATAGCCAATGAAATTGGCTGCAATCGTCGCACCGTAATTAAATACCGAAAAGAAATGAATGAATTAAATGATAAATTAAAAGAAACAGAAGTTGGTAGTACTGAGTTTCATGAGATTATGGAACAAATAGCAGGACCTCCACAATACAAGGGAAAATATAAAGAACGTCCTAAAAGAAAACTAACGCCTGAGATTAAAGATAGGATCAATGAAATTCTTGAAGATGAAAACAGGAAGATCAAACTCTACGGTCTTAATCATAAAAACAAGCGTAATATCAAAGATTTCCATGAAATCCTGGTTAATGATGGTTATGACATCAGTTATACCACAGTAAGAAATTATGTCAGTCCAAAAATAAAGAAGATGGAAGAAGTTTATATTAGACAGACTTATGATTTTGGACAACGACTGGAGTTTGACTTTGGCGAACGTTGGGTAACCATTGACGGCAAGAAGACTAAAGTTTATATAGCTGTTCTTTGTAGTGCTGCTACTAATTACAGGGATTACTATGTTTATTCCAACAAGTCCAATGAGTCTTTTATTGATTCACAGGTGCGTTTCTTTAAAAAGCATGGGGTCTACCAGACCGTTGTTTATGACAACATGAGAAATGTGGTTAAGAAATTTGTTGGTCGCAATAAAAGGGAATTAACTGATCTGGTTCTTTCTTTATCGAATTACTATGAATTCGAAATTGTTCTTGCAAATCCTTACGCCGGAAATGAGAAGGGTCACGTAGAACGTAGCGTAAATGTAGTAGGTCACGAATTATTCGCTAACAAGGATGTTTTTGATTCCTGGGAAGAATTAATAGAACACGTTAATAAGACAAAAAAAGCCTTAAATAAGGGAACAGATATTAAGACGGAAATGAAATATTTAAAAGAAGCTAAACCGCCTTATGAGTTTGCTGAAATCAATGAAAGGAAAGTAAATAAGTACTGCTTTATCCGGGATGACAATAACAGCTATTCAGTTCCAGAGCAGTATGTTGGAGCAAGAGTGACAGTTAAAAGATATCCTCATACTATTGAAATATATTATAGGGGAAAACTCATTGCCAAGCATAGGAGAATTCATGATAAGGAACAATATAGTGTAGACATAAGACATTACTTAAAAACGCTGCTTAGAAAACCTGGAGCTTTAAAAAATTCAGTAGCTCTGGATCAGGTTCCTAAGCTAAAAGAAATTTATGAAAATTATTATACTGAAAATCCCAGAGATTTTCTAGTTATCCTAATGGATAACAAGGAATCTTTGGATACGGAAGAGCTCTATGAACAATTGCGTTCTGAAAATATTAGATCAGCTTCATTACCTGTTGAAAAAACTATAGTAGAAAAAGCCTCTCTAAAACAGTTAGTAAATGTTTCCACGTTATTTAATGGAGGGTTAAATGAATCACATCTATGAGTTAGCCAAAGCACTTAAATTACCCTTTATTAAAGAGAATTTTCAGGAAGAAATTGCCAGGGCGGAAGTAAATAAAATAGACCATGAGACTTTCCTGGACTGTCTTCTCACTCAGGAGATGACTTTACGTAGAGAGAAAGCCATTAAGACCCGTATTAGAAATGCTAAATTTCCCTATCAGATAACCTTCCATGACTATGATATTAATCATTATAGCCTTCAGCTTCAGAATCGTTTAAAGAAACTGGAAACGCTTGAGTTTATCGATAATAAAGAGAATATTATTCTAATCGGTAATCCTGGGGTAGGTAAGACAGCTTTATCGATTTGTCTGGGCTATAAAGCCTGTCTGAATCTAAAAAATGTTCTCTTTATTAATGCTACGGACTTTCTGATTCAGATACGGGAAGCTATGTCCCAGGAACAGATTCTACGTTATAAACGGAAATTTCAAAGATATGATTTAGTTATAATCGATGAGTTGGGATACGTTAGTTATGATCGTTCCTGTGGTGAAGTATTGTTTAATCTTCTCTCCAGTCGAAACCAGAAAGGTTCTATGATTATCACTTCTAATCTGACAGTAGATAAATGGAATGAGGTTTTTCAGGATTCAGTTATGACAGCGGCTATAGTAGACCGGCTTGCCTATAAATCTCACCTTCTAGATATGAGTGGAGATAGTTACCGGGTTAAAAGTACCCTGGAATGGCAGAAAGATTTAAATGATCTTCCAGTTAGTTGATCTGTGGATAACTTGTGGATAATACTGTGGATAACATCTTTTTTTTAAAAAATTGCGCGGAAACTATGGCTCCCGTTGGTCGCCATAGTAAGCTCACTTCGTGAGCCATCGCACACTTACGTGTGCTCTATTCTATACCCGGCTAACGCCGGGTTGCGCTTCGCGCATTGTTGTCTACTGTGTATTTTTTTAATTAATATCCTGTGCACTTTTTTCTTGACATTAACAATCCGTATCTCTCTGTATTTCCTTTAGAATCTTTGAAAT
>CANQNI010000213.1 GCA_947625175.1 uncultured Eubacteriaceae bacterium
CTGAACCACCAATTACGATTACCGGCTTTTTATCCTGGTATTCTTTCATGTGTATTCCAATACGGTAACCGGCATGGTCTTTAATATAAATACTACCGCCACGCATCCCGTAACCGATAGTGTCACCCCCACTACCATAAACGATAATATCCCCACTATCCATTGTATCTCCAACAGCATCCTGGACATTACCATAAACTGTGATATTGGTGTTTGATAAATAAGCACCTAGTGCGTTTCCTGGGGTTCCGTTAATAATAATCTCCTTACCAATAACACCGGTTCCGATATAACGTTGCCCCAGGCAGTTATCAATCATTATTTCATTATCTTTAGAATGTTTTACTTCTTTATTTAGCTGAGTATAATATTTATTCTTTGCATTAATTCTCATGTTATCCCCTTAGTGTGGTTGTGAAAGTTTCTGGTACCGGGCTTCTTTATTAAATGGACCAATTCCCGGTTCAAAGAGTAGCGAGTCTAAATCCAGTTTAGAAAGATCGGTTTTGTTTCTAATTAAATCAGTATAGATACCACCACGGTCACAAGTTCCAATAATGATATAACCGTTTAGTTTATTATCGGAAATAAAGAACTCTTTATAACATTCCGGTGTTTCTACGATGGTGGGATCACCCAGATAACTTCCAGCAGTTAAGAGATAAAGTCCTAAGAAACCCATTGAATTTACCGGAAAGAGCTGATTACAGATTTCATCCCCACCAGCCATATTAATACCAGCTGTTTCACCCTGTAGAAAAGCATTAGGGAGGATGGCCATATTCTTAATAGTTTCTGAGGAGATATCTTCACTCATGGTGCAGTCTCCAGCTGCATAGATATCTTTTACACTGGTCTGTTGCTTTTTATCGGTTAAAATTCCTCTTTCAACCTCAAGACCGGCTTCTAGTGCTAGTTCAGTTGCTGGTCTAGTTCCTACGGCTAAAACCAGGAGATCATAATCTAAAACATCCCCGTTCGTTAAGAGAACCTGATGGTCCAGGATTTCTTCGATACTGGTTTCTAACATCAGATTAATTCCTTTAGATAGGATATGTTCTTTCATTACATTAGAAGCATTCTCGTTAAAAACAGAAGGCATCACCCTATCGGCCAAATCCAAAATGGTGATTGATTCACTCTGATTATAGAGCGCTTCAGCTGCTTTTATTCCAATAAGCCCGGCTCCAAGAATAACGACTCTCGGGAGACGGCCTTCCTGTTCACATTTTTCAACTACTTCAAAAGCAGCTCTTGCATCATCCATTTTAGTAAAGGTAATAGCATCTAAAGCGTTATCTTTCCCGTTAATTGGTGGAACAAACGGATGGGAACCGGTAGCAAGAAGGAGTTTATCAAAACTGATTACTTCCCCATTATCAAGGGTTACTTCCTTATTATTTACATCAAGCTCAGTAACTTTATTCCCTAATTTAGTTTGAACCCCATATTCATCATAAAAGTTAGAACTTCTATAGAGCATCTGATCTGGTCTTACTCTACCTTCTAGCCAGTAGGAGATAAGAGGTCTTGAATAGGTATGATATGGTTCATCTGAGATAAGCAAAATTTGTCCAAGAGGATCAACGCTTCTTATTCCCTGGACTCCACCAATGCCAGCAGCTGAGTTTCCAATTATTAAATATTTAGTATGTTTACTCATTATCTTTCCTCATAGACGATTGCTTTATTCGGACAGGCTTTGACACAGGCCGGAGTTGTTTAAGCATGGTTTTATCATTGTTAATAACCAGACAACCATACGGGCACATCAGTATACAGGTTCTACAGCCAACACAACGGTCATGATCTATTTTAATGACGCCATCTTCATCTCTTGATAAAGCCCCGGTAATACAACCTTTAACGCAGTAAGGGGTATCACAGTGTCTGCAACTAACCGCAAAGTTTATTTTATCTTCTTCGTTATCCAGTAAGATCTCTTCTATTCTTATTTTAGACAATGGTTTATTTTCCCGGTTAAAGGCCTTATACATATTGTTGATTTTCCCGGTTCCATCATTTTCACCAGAACCGGCAAAAGCACATTCGTATTCGCACAGATGACAACCCAGACAGACGTCTTCATTTACATATATTCTTTTCATATTATTCACCAGCGTGTTTTATTCCTAGAATATCCAGTTCTTTTTGCGTTAGTCCGATTCCTCTTAACATGAGCCGGTTTCCTTTGAGGGATTCAATGGAGTTAATTCCCATACCACCCATGATTTCTTTGATTTCGTGATCCCAGGCCGTTAAGAGATTAATTAGTCTTTGAGTAGCTATTTCAGGATTAAGTCTTTTAACAAGATCCGGTCTTTGGGTAGCTATACCCCAGTTACACTTACCACTCTGACAATCCCTACATAAGTGACATCCAAGACCTAGGAGAGCAGCTGTTCCGATGTAGCAGGCATCAGCTCCCAGAGCTATTGCTTTGACTACGTCAGCTGAAGAACGGATCGACCCACCGACAACAATTGAGATATCATTTCTGATCTGTTCATCTCTAAGTCTTTCATCTACCGCTGCCAGGGCCAGCTCAACTGGAATACCTACATTATCCCTGATTCTAGTCGGAGCAGCTCCGGTACCACCACGGTAACCGTCGATAGCTATAACATCAGCTCCTGACCGGGCAATACCTGAAGCAATAGCCGCAACATTATGAACAGCAGCGATTTTTACGATAACCGGCTTTTCATAATTCGTAGCTTCTTTAATAGAGAAGATTAACTGTCTTAAGTCTTCTATTGAATAGATA
>CANQNI010000214.1 GCA_947625175.1 uncultured Eubacteriaceae bacterium
TGGACTATCAAGGCACCAGCTTCAGCAGCAGGCAGTGTTGGACTTAGAGTAGCGGTTAATAGTAATGCTCAAAGCTACTTTGGCTATGACGACGATACAATGGATTCTACTCAGAACGATAACCGTATTGTTAATAGAGCTTCCGTTAAAGTAGGTAACCGTGCTGGTATTAATACAAAAACAATTGAAAATCCAACCGGTGGACCGGATAAAGTAGAAACTCTTATATCCCATGCAGAAGGTAATTATGACAGCAATACAGAATCAAAAGATTTACCTGTAGTAGAAGGACAAAATCTGAATGATTCAAACAACGACAATACATGGGAAGGACCAATTGTAAAGACTGGTGATCAGATTACTTATGATATCAGTTATGAAAATTACAATTCTGATCCGGCGGTTATTAAAATTGAAGATAAATTGGATCCAGGTGTTGATTTTACTAAAGCTATCCTGGGTGAGAATGCTTTAACCGAAAAGGATGTAACCATTAAAGGTAAAGCAACTATTGGAAGCATTACTGATATTCCAGTTGAAATTTACTATGATAGTAAAGATCATAAAGTTACCTGGACTGTCGGATCAGAAAAAAGGGCAGTTCCAGGAAAATCTAGCGGAACAGTTCAACTAGTAGTTACAGTTAATGATAAAGCACCTCAAAAAGGATACGTAGACAATGCTGCTGATGTAACAGTAGGTAAAGATAAACAGACAACTAGAGTAATGCGCAATCCACTCACTAAACCTGAAAAAGTTGAAACTACTCCAGGTGAAGGTGAATTAGTAGGTGTTGGCGATCCAATTAGCTACGATATTAACTGGACTAACTACAAAAATGATGAAGCAACGGTTACTGTAAAAGACCAACTTGATCCTGGCGTTAATTTTGTTAGTGCTACTTACGATAAGTTAGAACTCAAGGCTGATGACTTTGCCGGTGACTTAATGAGTGTAAATTCTGGTGGAGATGATCCATTAGTTACTATTACCTATGATAAAACTCAACACTTAATCACCTGGATTATTAAGGAAGTAGAAGCTAATAAAACAGATAAAGTTGGGGTTAATGTAGCAGTCAATGAACTGGCTAACTTAAAATTCGAATATCCTGATACATTCGATGAAAATACTACTGATAATGCTGTTATCAACAGAGGTAGTGTAGCAATTGATGATGATCCGGATTACTATACAAATATTGTAGAAAATCCACTATCACTTAAAGTCGAAACCGAACCAGGAGAAGGAGAATTAGTTAGCGTAGGCCAGGAAGTTTCTTATGAAATTGCCTGGAACAACAGAAATGATCAAGAAGCAGATGTAACTGTTACTGATAAACTCGATCCTGGTGTAGACTTTGTTTCTGCCGGATTTGGTGAAAACAAAGTAGCAATCAAAGGATCAACTAATAAAGTAGATCAGGATAACTATCACATCAGTTATGATAGTAACTCTCATACTGTTGTCTGGACAATAGAAGATGCACCTGCAAATACTAATGGTAAAGTAACACTTTCAGTTCGCGTAAATGATAATGCTCAAAAGACATGGGATTACAATAAAGATTATGATCTTACAGATAATAACGTTTCTGAAGAAAAAGACTTAATTATCCATAACCAGGCTGTAGTAGCCGTTGGAGATCATAAGCAGATTACCAATAAAGTTGATAACCCACTTAGATCCCAGGAAGTAAGTGTTGAAAAATATCACAAACTACCGGATGAAACAAAATTCCACACAGATGACGATAAAGTTAATGTTGGAGATACCATTGAATATGAATTAATTGTTACTAATAACCGTGACGCAGTTGCCAAGAATGTTGTTCTAGAAGATCCTATCCCGGCTAACCTGGTATTTGACCTTTCAAGTATTAAAGGTAACTATATCAGAGCAGCTCATACTGTAAATACAGATGAAACCGTACAGGATCAAAATAATACTTTATCAGACTCTGACAGAATGGCTAAACCTGGTGTAGTAACTCAGCCTGATGGAATCACTTTAGTTACCTGGAATCTTGGCGATATGAATTCAGGTGATAAAGTAGTCATAACCTTTAAAGTTACTGTAGGTAGTGTTGAAGGTCTTAACTGGTGGATTAACCATGCTTATATGACCTACGACAACATTGCAGAAGAAGAACGCTTTAGTTTAGCTGATAAACAGGACGCATCATCTTCAAAAGACCAGAACCGTATTGACCACTTCAATAATGCTTTAAATGGTATTGATTCAGGTAATTCTTCAGTATGGCATAGTACTGAAGCACCAAAAGAAGGACTTTTCGTCTATACAGCAGACGTTAGAGAACATAATCCAGTTAATGATACTAAACCGCTTATTACCAAAGACCAGCAGTTTGAAAATGGTCCGGTAACTAAAGATCTTCAAATAGTAAAACGTGGTGGAACTTTAACTTACTATGTAACAGTAAGTAATAGTAACGACACAGCTATTGAAAATGCGGTTATTACTGATACCATTCCAAGCGGTCTTATCTATATTGAAGGATCAGCTGGGGAAAACAGTTCTTATAATGTCCAGAGTAATACTCTTACCTGGAATGTTGGAACTATTCAACCAGGAGCTGAAGTTAAAGTAAGCTTTAAAACGACTGTTCCAGAGGATAAGTCAATTACCAAATGGGTAAATCAAGCTGAACTCAGCTGGGGTGATGGTCAAAAATCTGAATCTAATGAAGTTGTTTCAGAAACACCTGAATTAACTAT
>CANQNI010000215.1 GCA_947625175.1 uncultured Eubacteriaceae bacterium
CATGCTCTAGGTGGACTTTTAGCTGGTGGGGTTGTTACAGGTGTTCTTTTAGCTATCCAGATGGCCAATTCAGGTGGAGCTTGGGATAACGCTAAAAAATATATCGAAGCAGGACATTTTGGTGGAAAAGGTAGTGCTGCCCATAATGCTGTTGTTATCGGTGATACAGTCGGTGATCCCTATAAAGATACTTCGGGTCCATCAATTAATATTTTAATTAAGTTAATGACAATTGTTGCCGTTGTTTTCGCCCCAATATTTATGTAATTACAATGCTCAAACTTTCTTTAAAGTTTGGGCTTTTTTATTGCTCTTTTTCTTCTGATTGACTATAATTAGATTATTCCCAGTAAGTTACTGCGAATTGGGAGATATCATGAAAATAACAACTAAAGCCCATTACGGTCTAATGGCAATGTGTGAACTAGCAAAACGATACGGTGACCAACCGAGTTCTGCTCGCGAATTAGCAGAACTACAGAATTGTTCCCTCTCTTATATGGAACAAATTTTTGCACTTCTAAAAAAAGCTCAATTAATTCATAGTTCGAGAGGGGCCTATGGTGGGTATACTTTAGAGAAGGAACCAGAAGAGATTTCAATTGGCGAAATTATTCGTGCCTTAGAAGGTCCAATCAGTTTTACTGAGTGTTCTTCAGATGAAACTCTAAATACTGATTGTTCTTTAAATGGTGAATGTTGTTCTCGAAAATTTTGGCAGGACTTATACGAACATGTTAATACGTTTCTTGAAGAAAAGAAATTAGCCGATTTAATTAATAATTAAGGAGAATAGTAATTGAAAAGAATTTACTTAGATAATGCTGCAACTACTCCGGTAGATGAACGTGTTAAAGAAAAAATGATTCCAATTTTAACGGAAGGATTTGGTAATCCGTCATCTATTTATCAGGAAGGACGTGAAGCCAGTAAAGCAGTTGAAGCGGCTAGAAAAGAAGTTGCAGAATTAATCAATGCTAAACCTCAGGAAATTTTCTTTACCGGAAGCGGTTCTGAAGCTGATAACTGGGCTTTAAAGGGAGTAGCTGAAAGAAAAAAAGATAAAGGTAAACATATTATAACTAGTGGAGTTGAGCATCATGCTGTTCTTCATACTGCTCAGGCTTTAGAAAAACAGGGTTTTGATGTAACCTATCTTCCCGTTGATGAATATGGTATGGTTAATCCTGAAGATTTAAAAAATGCCTTAAGAGATGATACGATTTTAGTATCCATTATGATGGCTAATAATGAAATTGGAACCATAGAACCAATTAAAGAACTCGTTGAAATAGTAAAAGATAAAGATAAGGGTATAGTCTTTCATACTGATGCAGTTCAGGCAGTTGGTAATATTCCAGTCGATGTTAAAGATTTAGGTGTTGATTTACTTTCCATGTCAGGTCATAAGATTTATGGACCAAAAGGAATTGGAGCCCTATATATTAAACCAGGAACACCAATAGCTAATTTAATTGAAGGTGGTGCTCAAGAAAGAAACAGAAGAGCTGGAACAGAAAATACTGCTTCAATCGTTGGTTTTGGTGAAGCAGCTAAGATAGCCAGAGAAGACCTGGATGATCATGAAAAACATTTAAAAGAAATGCGTGATTATCTAATAGAACAGGTTCTAGAAAGAATTCCGGATAGTTATCTTACTGGTCATCCAACTAAAAGATTACCTGGGAATGCCAGCTTCATTTTCGATTATATAGAAGGTGAAGGTATATTATTAACACTTGATATGGGAGGAATAGCAGGGTCATCCGGATCAGCCTGTACCTCAGGGTCCCTAGATCCTAGTCATGTTTTACTTGCAACAGGACTCCCAGCTGGTAGAGCTCATGGATCTCTCAGACTAACCATAGGAAGAGATACTACTAAAGAAGATATTGATACAACTGTTGATGTATTAGAAAATGGAATTAAAAGATTAAGAGCAATGAGTCCTTTAGATAAGGATCATCCAATAGATTCAGATGTTTATAAAGAAGCAGATAAACATCATCATCATTAAAAAGAAAGGAATAAAAATGTTATATACAGATAAAGTAATTGAAAATTTCCAGAATCCAAAGAATGTTGGCGAACTAGAAGATGCTAATGCCGTTGGTGAAGTAGGTAGTCCAGCTTGTGGCGACATCATGAAAATGTTTATGAAAATAAACGATGATGGCGTTATTGAAGATATCAGTTTTAAAACATATGGATGTGGAGCTGCTATAGCAACCAGTTCTGTAGCAACAGAAATGCTCAAAGGTAAGACCGTTGAAGAAGCTAGAAAATTAACAAATCAACAGGTAATTGATGAATTAGGTGGACTTCCACCTGTTAAAATTCACTGTTCAGTTTTAGCAGAAGAAGCTATTCAAGCAGCCCTAGATGATTATGAAAAGAATCATAAAAAAGGTGAAAGTGCTGATATTGAAATAGAAGTTGAGTGACATACTCCCTGCACTTAACGAAGTCTTCGTTTGAAGTGCGGGCTTCTCGTTTAAGCCCTGTAGGGGAGCTTTTTTATGCCTCAACGGGGATAGCCACCTGACAGAAAGCACCGTTGATGCTGATCTCCGGGCAAAAGCCCGGGCGAGTCTTACATCCCCTCCGACCGTCCCATAGGGATCAGCCGTCTCCCGAAGGAGAGGCACACTGTTCATTCCGGTTAAACGCCCGAAAGAAAGCCACATGCCCTGCGGAAAGAAAAAGCGTATTATTATCGTTTTAAGCTGTTT
>CANQNI010000216.1 GCA_947625175.1 uncultured Eubacteriaceae bacterium
GCTTGAAGCTGTTGGTATTAAAGATAAACTGGAAGTTTTAACTATGCAGTTAGTTAGACTAAAAAAGAATGAGGAAATGGTTCGGGTTTCTAAAAGAAAGGGAAATACGATTAGCCTAACTGATCTGATAGATCAAATCGGTAAAGATGCTGCCCGTTTCTTCTTTAACTTGAGATCACCGGATAGTCAATTTGAATTGGATATTGAATTGGCTATTAAAGAATCTAATGATAATCCAGTTTTCTATGTTCAATACGCCCATGCAAGAATTAGTAGTATCTTAAGAAAGGTTATTGATGATTTTAATAAAGAACTGGTTAATCCTGAGCTTCTAACTACAGATGAGGAAATAGCGTTACTTGAAATGTTATCTAAGTTTCCAGAGGAGGTTTTAATTGCCCAGGAAACGTTGGATCCGAGTCGTCTTACTCATTATGCTACTGATCTAGCTTCAGCTTTTCATAGTTTCTATAATGCCTGTCGAGTTGATGTAGATGATCCAAATTTAAAATCGACTCGTATAGCCCTTATTCAGGCTACTAAACAAGTTTTACAAAATTGTTCTAAATTATTAGGAATTGAAACGCCTGAAAAGATGTAATTATGACTCAATTAAAATATCGAATCGGAACTGGTTATGATGTCCACCGCTTAGTTAAAGAGAGACCTTTAATTTTAGGAGGAGTTAATATTCCCCATAAAACAGGACTACTAGGTCATTCAGACAGCGATGTTCTTATTCATGCCATAATGGATAGTCTTCTGGGAGCTTTAGCTAAAGGGGATATCGGTAAGTTGTTTCCTGATACGGATTCTAAGTTCAAAGATATTTCTAGTCTTGTCTTGTTAAAAGAAGTCGTTAAAGTAATAAAAGAAGAAAATTATAAAGTTAATAATATTGATTCAACAATTATCGCTCAAAAACCAAAACTTTCACCTTATATAAACCAAATGAGACAAAATATTGCAGAAATTTTAAATATTAATTTAGATCAGATTAGTATAAAGGCGACAACTGAAGAAAAATTAGGTTTTACAGGTAAAGAAGAAGGAATTGCAGCTCAAGCCGTTTGTCTATTAATAAGTGAGGAAATATGATTGGAATAATTACAGCAATTGATGAAGAATTTAATGCTATTGAAAAGATAATATCAATTGAAAAAAAAGATGTGATTGCTAAAATGAACTTTTCAATTGGAAAAGTTGGAGAAACTCCAGTAGTTTTAGGTAAATGTGGACAGGGAAAAGTTAATGCAGCCTGCTGTACTCAACTGATTATTGATCACTTTAAAGTAGATTATATTATTAATGTTGGAATCGGCGGAGGCTTAAGTCCAGATCTATCAATAGGACAGGTAGTAATTTCTGAAGACGCTATCCAGTATGATATGGACGGAACAGGTGAAGGTTTTAAACTTGGAGAAATTCCAGATTTAGGAATGATTAATTTTGTAGCAGATTCTAATATGATTCAATTAGCTAAAAAGGCTGCTGAACAAAATAAGATTCCATACGCAGTAGGACGAGTTTTAAGTGCTGATATCTTTTTAGATGATTCTAATAAAAAAAATGAAATAGTTAACGAGTTTAATGGAATAATGTGTGAAATGGAAGGGGCTGCTATTGGTCAGGTATGTTATCTCAATTCCGTTCCATATATTATAATCCGTTCTGTTTCAGATACTGCATCTGATCATGCCAACGATCAGGCAATGTTAAATGTTAATGAAGCTATTTCTCAAACAACTAATATTATCAAAAATCTGGTCACTGAATTATGAATCAAGAATTTCCAATAAGACCTACCAGAGCTGAAGTTTCTTTAGATAATGTAAAGTTTAATTTTGATAATATTAAAGCTAAAGCTAAAAATAAAAAGATCTGTGCTGTTGTTAAAGCGGACGCCTATGGTCATGGATTGGAAGTTATTAAAAAGCTCTATGATGAGGGATCGGATTATTTTGCTGTGGCATTTTTGGATGAAGGAGTTCATTTGAGAAAAAACGGGTTTACAGATATACCTATTTTAATTCTTGGTCCTTCAGATGAAAGTCAGATTGATCAAATAATAGATTATGATATTACTCCTACTGTTTTTAGTCTTGATCTGGCAGAAAAATTATCAAAAGAAGCTAAAAAGAAGGATAAGATAGTTCCAATTCATTTAAAAATTGATACTGGAATGGGTAGAATTGGATTTTCATGGAATGAGGCCATAGATGAAATTGAAAAAATTTCAAAACTGGATAATATCAAAATAGATGGAATATTTACCCACTTTGCTACAGCTGATGAAAAGGATAAAACTTTTACTCAAGAACAATTAAGACGTTTTAGAGACCTAATTAAAAAGCTAGAAGAAAAGGGAATAAATATACCAATTAAACATATTGAAAATTCAGCTGCTCTTATGGACTGCGATATTCAGGATTTTAATATGGTTCGGCCAGGAATTATCCTTTATGGCCTCTATCCCTCAAGTGAGGTTAATTTTGATAATTTAGCTTTAAAACCCGTAATGCGATTTTTATCAAAAGTAGAACATATCAAATGGCTAGATCCTGGAGACAGCGTTGGTTATGGAAGAACTTATATAGCTGAAAGTCCCAGAAAAGTAGCAACTATGCCAGTAGGATATGCTGATGGGTATTCTAGAATTTTATCCCATAAAAACGCAGAAGTTCTAATTAATGGTAAA
>CANQNI010000217.1 GCA_947625175.1 uncultured Eubacteriaceae bacterium
CCCGCGTTGAAGGATTTCACCTGGACTTGGCTGAACTGTATATGTTCCATCCTGATTGTCTGAAATAATTCTACGAAGAGGGTATTCAACAATATGATTAACCCAGTTAATTTTTTGATACATTTAATCTTCCTTTCGTAAACTTAAAAAGTAACGGTATAAAATACCTTCTACACCAAATTCTCTTAGAATATTTTCTGTAGAAGAATCCAGGCATTCTCCATTATCATCAAACCATCTCACTTCAGTTATGGTGGCATCTTCTGTAATCTCGTCATTTATATTAAAATCAATAATTAACTGATTGTTTTCGAGATCGACTTCATTCTTAGTTAACGGAACTTTAAAAGTTTTTCCGGCTGAATCATATTCAGCATAACTTATTTTGTTACTCCAAAATTTCAGAGTCTTTTCTATTAATTTATTCTCCATCAGTGCAATATTCATCCTCTCCACAATAATTATTAACAATCGAATAGGTTTGACTTTCTGTATTAATTGAGGTGCCGGATCCCGATTGATCCTCTTCAATTTCAACAGGAACTAAACCAGCCGGTAATATTCTGAAATCAAAGTTTTCAGTTTCCTGTGATTGAATAAACTCATTACTTCTAACTACACCCGGTCTAATACCTGTTCTCATAATTAAGTAAGGGATTTGACTATCTTTATCTTCTGTTAAATAATTACTGTATTTTAAATTAACTTCATTAGCGGGGGTTGGTCTTGTACCAGTAAAGACATTGTTATAGTTATAGCTTTTATCAAGCGCTTTGATTTCGACCGAAGTTTTAAAAACTCTCCCCATATTTAAATACCGGGGGAATAATCCGGCTCTTAGACCGTTATCACTAGTCATTGGATTTCTAAACTTATAAATAATTTTAGTATCACTAATAATATAGCTACTTTTAAAAGCGGGGACGATATCAAAGCATAAATGAGCTTGTCTGGCGTCTTTAATGAGTTTATAAGCTTTTTTATAAGAAAGAGGTTCTTCATTTTCACCCCTCATAAAATAAGCATAGAATTTATAAGGAGCTACCCACTGTTCAATAATGCATTCTCTTCCTAATTGCTTGGTTAGGTATTTAGCCAGGTTATATTCATTGGGAGGTAGAATATAGCGCTTTTTTTCATAAATCAATTTACGGACTTCATCGTAAGTCATTCCTCGTGAGATAGGAACAGCAAATTCTTCACTCCATGGGATTAATCCCCAGGTTGCAGTTTCGATATTAGCCTGGCTATGGATCTCTCTCATATAGACAAGCAGTTCATCCGCCCATCTTCCGACCACTTCCATAAGAGCACACATTATTTCTGAATCTTCATAAATCGGATCAATACAACGTTCGATTATTTTTTTAGCACTTTCCGATTTAATTATTCTTTCTTTAGCTGTACTCATTAGGAACCTCTCAATGTAACCTCACCTAATACTGGGATTTCATCTACCGTAAATTTAATATTGCTACGTTCATTATTTAGTTTTAAATTTTCATAATCAGCTACTCCGTATAGATTAATTAGAATAGCTCCGATTTCTCTTCGATAGATAACTCCGCTTTCAAAAGTACTTTTAATATATTCATCTACTTTTTCTTTGAATTCTCTTTCTAAAGTATCTATCGAAACTCCATAATCAAAATTCTCTTCCAGGTAAATTGTCGCTGAAATATCAATTGTTTTTGTTTCAGGGGATTCTACTACCAGTTTGGCATTAACAGCAGTTAACTTGTTTTCCAGATTATCTGGGCTGTTTAAATGATCATAGACAGCCTGTTTTAATCTTTCATTAGCTACACGACCTTCACTATCAGTAATTGCTACGTGAACAATACCATCACCCCCGTCTCCTGTCCTATCAAGACATCCTTCAACTCTAGCTGATCCAACTCCGGGGACTTCAAGGGCCCATAACTTATAATCATTCTCGGAACCGACCCAGGATGAAAATATTCTTTGATCGTAAATTCGGATCCTTTCATATAAGTCCTCATCGCTTTCTCTATCAGCTCCGCCTGAGCATTCCATTTCATTAGTAATTGTCTTAATATCATCCCGACCTTCCTGCAGGGCAGTTATAGTATTTCGACCTACGTTTCCACTGGCTCCGGGTTCCATAGCTCTGATTTCTACAGTAATCTCTCCGGAGTCAGGAATGGTCACCCTTTCCAGAGTTTCAAATTTTATGGAATCTACTACGTTTAAAGCTGTAGTCATTACTATCGTTCCTTTTTCGACCACAGCTCCTGGATTACCAGTAATTTTGATTACTCCAAATGCATAAATCGGATTTTTCCTAAAAATCAAACGATCCTCAGCATGCGCATCTAGCATAGAAGCATAAGCATACTGAGGAAAGGTATTTTTAACATATTCTGTTAAATTAAACTGAATAAATCTGGAAAAAGCTCTGGCAATTGGTCTATAGATATCCCATAGAAAAGAACCTTCTGATAAATCCAAATCTGGAAGAAGTGTCTGAAGCTCAGCTAGCATTTTATTATGAATTGTTTCAATATCTGAATATAGAAGCCAGGTTGGCGTTTCAAAATCTGCCATTTTAAAATACCTCTTTAAATTCTAAAGAAACTCCATTTTTTAAAGTAATTTTACAGGTTACCTCTACTGAATCCGGTTCGAGATAATTAAAATTAAAATCATCTAC
>CANQNI010000218.1 GCA_947625175.1 uncultured Eubacteriaceae bacterium
ATCTTTAGTATCCTAATTGCTATCGGGCTAACCTTAAATTTTATTGTCATCTTTATAAACGGCGGTTTTATGCCGGTATCTGAAGGGGTCCTCAGTATTATGCCGCAGAACGCTCCCCTGACTTTATCTATCCAGAATGGGATAAACGCAACTTACGGGGTTATGGCTCCGGATTCAACGCTTCTATCCATGTTAGGAATTATTTTACCAATACCATTTGGGGAAAATATTGTCTCCATGTTTGGAACTATCCCTGGTATTTCTATTGGTAATCTTTTTATCTGGGTAGGACTGCTTGGAGTAACCCAGGGTGCTATGGTCCTGCCGCGAAACAAGAAAGTCATGCAGAGAGCTTCTCAAGAAGAGCCGGTAAAAAAAGAACCGGTTAAAGAAGCTGAGGTAGTTAAGGAAAAGAAAGAAGCCCCCAAACAGGTAAAACAACAGCCGGCCGGATCAAAGTTTGATTCACGAACCGAAGAACTCTTCTTTGAAGAAAATCCCCTTCCGAAAGATCCACTCGATAAAATCTTTGCTGATAATTCTGAGCAGACTAAACGGGTTAAGAATATTAAAAACGTTAAATACGCCCAGACTATGGAAACGGATGCTTTTGATTTCGAGGACGATATAGACATGTTAACTAAGCCAATCGGAACCGGAATCATTAACAATAAAGAAGTCAGAGAGAAAATTAAAAAAGTAGAACCGGATAGTGACAACGGTGAAGGATTCTTTACCACGGCTTATCAAAAGGGAAAAGAAAAAGAGCCAACCGTTGAGATTAAAGTAGAAGAAATTGTTCAGGCTCCGGTAGAACCCAAAAAAGAAGAAGTGGTACCTGAAGCGACAACTATTGAAATAGAACCGGTTGAAGAAGTTCCGGTTGTAGAAGAAGAAAGAGAAGAAAAAGCCGAAGCTCGAGCTCCGCTTGAAACCTTTGATCTTAACCAGCTCAATATGTTTATTGATTCAGTTCAGGATGAAGGACTCAAACAGAACTTAATCAGTAAGATAACCGAAGTCATCAAGAACCAGAATCAACCGGAAGAAAAACCGGAACCGGAAGAAGAGAAGCAAGAAGAACCTAAAAAAGTTGATGAGATTGAATTTACGACCAACTTTACACCGGTAGAAAAGAAAGAAGATACAACGGTTATTGAACTTCCGGGTGAGATAACGGAGCCGGTACCTGAACTTAAGGAAGAACGTGAGGAAATAGAAGAAACTCCAGAAGAAGTTCAGGAACCTGAAATAGTAGAGGAACCGGTTGAGGAAGTCAAAGAAGAAGCTGAAGAAATCTCAACAAAACCTGAAGAAATTCCGGAAGAGGTAGAAGTTGAGGAAACTCCTGGTGAAATAGAAGCCGAAAAACCGCGTGAAGCAGAAACTCAAACCAAAGAGCCGCAAGCAGCCGAAACGGAAAAAGAAGTTCAGGAACCAGAGGCTAAAGAAGAACCCGAAGAGGTCCGCCCAGAAGTTAAAGAAGAGGAAATTTCTGAAGTTAAGGAACCAGAGGTTAAGGAAGAGACTGAACCTGTCACAGCAGTGACAGAGGAAGAAGAAACTTCTAGGCAAGTAAAACCGGTTAAACTAAAGATTAGAGCACGTCAGCCGGTTAAGCTAACCTTTAAAGAAGCATCAGAGGAAGAAGAATTAACTAGAGAGCTCCCTAAACTTTCTGAAACCATCGATAAAGAGGAAGAAATTACTGAAAGTGTATCCTCAGAAGATGAAAATTCTGATAAAATAGAAGTTCAAGAAAAGACCAGTAATCAGGAAGAAACTTCCGAGAGTGAAGGACAAGAAATAATAGAGACAACTCAGGAAAGCGACAATCAGGAAGAAGATGTTTTAGATAGTGGAATTCTTCTTGATGAAAATATGGTGGTAGTAGATCGGGAATTACTTAGTGCAATTAACCCTGATCTTCTTGGCGAGATTATCAGTGCTGATTCGGTAGTCTCAACCAAACGTGGTTCTTTTATCCAGGACGAAGGATCCGGATATTTTGTTAATAAAGCTTATAAAGAAGAAAAAGCGAACATGGATAGATCAGAAGAAGAAATGTTAAATGTCTGGGCTCAGGTGAGCCGTCAGGACGAAGACCGTAAGATGAATCGTAGAAGACAGGCTTCTCGTAATTATCAGACCAGCAATCCTTACCGTGAAGAAATTGAACGAAATAGACAGGAACAGGAAGAACAGACCAGACTAGCCCAGGAACGTTATCAAAAGGCCCTTAGGGAAAAGGAAGCCGCTAAGAACGCCTATATTGATAAAACCCAGGAAGTGGTTAATACTGGAGCAATAAAAGACGTTAAGGATATGACTGACGAAGAAAGAGAAGCTGCCGGTTATAAACGTGTTGAAATAAAAATGAATGGTAAAACATTATCTTTTTGGCAAAAAAAGAATTAAATACAATGACCTCCTTAGAAAGTTTTCTTTCTAATGAGGTTTTTTTGCGAGGATTAAAATATGGGATTTCTAGATCGATTTTTTGATAGTAGTAAAAGAGAATTAAAAAAACAAAACAAACCAGTTGACCAGATACTGGCTTTAGAACCTGAATATGCTGCTATGAGCGATCAGGAACTAAAGAATCAGACCAATATTTTAAAAGAAAGACTGGCAAACGGCGAAACTTTAGATGATATCTTA
>CANQNI010000219.1 GCA_947625175.1 uncultured Eubacteriaceae bacterium
CCAGAAGGCAAGTTTGGGAAACTTTTCTACGAAGATGAATGGAAAAAGATATTTATCCCTCAAAACATTAAATCAGAAGAAGATTATCTTAAAGCTGATAGGTCCGGTAGGAAAATCCGCCTTTTAAAAGAAGATAGAAAACTAATCTTTAAAGTCCTAGATAGTTATTCAAATCTTTTAATTAAAGAAAATATTCACGATAACGTAACGGCTAAACAGGAAAGCTTAGAGCTTTTAAAGAATTTAAAAAGCCCTATTTACAATTTTATCCTAATTGATGAAGGTCAAGATCTGGATCTGATGAGCTATAAATTAATACGTGCTTTAGCTGGTGAGGAACATCCAAATGATCTCTTTATCGTCCTTGATCCTAACCAGTTAATTTATAAAAATGATCTAAACTTTAGTAAAGCCGGGATTAATGTTCGGGGAAGAACTCAAACGTTAAGACGAGTTTATAGGACGCCAAAACAGATAGAAAAATTCGCTTTTAACCAATTTTGTGATTCCCCAGAAGTAAAACCTACTGATGGGATCTTTATATCTGAAGCCCCGAATGGAAGTAAACCCGAGATAAAAGCATTCGATACGTTTAAACAGGAATTTAAGTTTGTCCTAGATAAAATAAAGAAACTTCAAGAAGAGGGAGTTGCTTTAAGAGATATCTGTATAGCTAGTAGAACCATGGATTCCTATAACCGCTTTATTGAAGCATTTAATGAAGAAGGAATTCCATGTGTTGAAGTTAAAAATTCTGATAAAGGTGATGAAGATAAATTAAGAATTGCAACACTCCACCGGGTGAAAGGCCTTGAGTTTGAATATATCTTTATTGTTAGCATTAACGATAAACTCCTTCCCCATCAGGGATACTTAAAAGCGACTCAACCGGAGATGCGTGAGGATGTTAAAAGGATGGAGAAAAACCTTCTCTATGTAGCACTAACCAGGGCAAGACACGGAGCTTTTATTTCTACCTCCGGTAAACCTTCTGAATTCCTGGAAGGTCTAATCTAATTTTTCGTCTCTGGAATCATTATTTACTAATGTTAAAGATTAGAACTTAATTAAGAGACGGATAAAGAATTAGTACAATCTCTCTATAATAAGAGTCATGAATATAACAAAGCTTCAGGAATTTGGAATTGATAAAGAATTCAATAAAAAAGTAGTTCAAGTATTTAAAATGGAGTAAGGGACGCTTGTACCGGTTTAAATCCAAGAGAGATAATATCATAAGTAATGGAACAATTATTTAATACGATCTATTATGGAGATTACGTAATCTTCTTTAAGCCACTAAAGTAATTTACTTTGGTGGCTTTAATTATGGTTTAAAATTTCTTTGATTTTACTCCATTCGTTCCAGTTAATACTTAGGTCATCCAAATGGTTAAGAAACAAGTTATCCATTTCCTCAAGAGAAACCCACATAACTGATTCAATTTCTTCCCTATCAAAGTGAATAATACCTTGATCAAATTCTCCCTGAGCTAAATAGATATAATTGAATTCATTAGTAAAAAATTCATTTTCAAAATCAATGGTTCTCTGAATTTGTTCGTTAACAAATTCTAGATCTTTTTCATTTAAAAGGATTCCTACTTCTTCTTTAGTTTCTCGAATAGCTGCTGCTATTATATCTTCCCTAGCATCAACGTGACCAGAAGAAGAAACATCGAGTAAACCAGGATAGGATTCTTTATCCAAACTTCTTTTCTGAAGTAAGATCTGCTTTGACCTTTCATCATAAATCCAAACATGGACGCTTCGGTGCCAGAGCCCATTTTTATGTACATAATCTCTACTGGCTGTCTCCCCAGTTAAAATGCCTTCAGGTGTTAAGATATCAAAATATTCTATTTCAGTTTGTTTGTTAGATTCTTTTATTTTATCCATTATTCAAGTAGATTTCATCTAAAGTTTCTTTATGGGATCCATTTGGTCCTATTAAATACACTGTTAAACGCTCAAGCTTAGGTGTTTTAGTTATCAGATTTAAATCTTTTTGAAAAGCTTCGACAATTTCATTATTCTTTCCTTCCGAGGTTCTGGCTAAAGTGATATGGGGATCAAAAGCATTTCCCGAATATCGGTAACCATAATTTTTAAGAGCTTCTAACTGGTCTTTTGTTAATTTACTTAAATCTCGTTTAAACCGGCCCAGATCCAAAATAACATCATCCTTAACTAAATCTAAGACATAGGTATGAAGTTTCATTAATTTGTCCGTTTTTTTACAAAGGTAAAAGTACCAACCTTCAGGAACATATTCTACCTTGATAAACTTTAATTCCTTTAAGTGGAGTTCTTTTAGTTTCTGTTCTATTTGTTTTAGGATTTTACAGTAATTAAAACCTTCTTCAAATCTTCCCTGGAATAAAGTTGTATGAGGAAGATTATAAGTAGTTCCCAGATCTGTAAGAAAATTATATTTTTGAGCTATTTTTTTCTCAATCTCTACTATTCTATTTAAAAATGAATCTTCAGTAATAAGAGCCAAACCTATTCTAATTGAGTTCATCTTTATATTTCCTGGATTTTTCTTATAAGTGATTATACAACTTAATCTTTTGAAATTTTCCCCAGATTTACTAGGATTAAAATAATAGTAAGTAAAGAATTTAGTAAAAAAGTATTGGCTTGTTTAATTATTTTTGT
>CANQNI010000220.1 GCA_947625175.1 uncultured Eubacteriaceae bacterium
TGCTAAGATAACAGCATCAACTAACATGGCCTACAATCCTGATGACGATAATGTATTTGATACAAATACTGCAGAAAATTCTACCTGGTTTACATTTGGTCTAACTCCTGTTTTAACTGGAATAACGTTTAGTCCTGATGAAAATACTGTTTACAATACTGATAATCCTCAAATAGCCACTACTTTACAATCATTACCTGTAGGAGCAGTTCTTCCTAATATTAATGTTTATGTTAAATCTGCTTCAACTGCTGGAAATGGTAGATTAATAACAAATGCTGCTACTCCAGTAAATGGATTTACTTATAATAGTAGTACTCGTCAAGTAATTTACTCAGGTGTAGGTTCAAATCCTGGAGACTATGTAATAACTGCTATTGGTACTAATCCAGAAACAGATGCTGAAATGACTGTAACAGCTGATATATCAGTAAGTAATACAAGCATTGAAAGTATTCAAATCTTACAGAACGGAAGAAGAGTTACTCAAGTAAGTATAGATTTAGCTCAAACAAATACAGCTGAATTTGAATATGCAATAACTCCAAACACAGTAACAGCTGATGTAACTTGGTCTATTGTTAATGCTAATGGAGAACCAAATTATCTGTATGCTACAGTAAGTCAAGATGGTGTTGTTACTATTAGACGACCAATTACTGCTAATGATGGAATTTATCTAGTTTGTTCAGCTCAGGGCATTACCAGTAATAGAGTTCGTATTATTGCAACTGGTCAAGACGTTAACTTAACAGGAATAGAAGCAATCGAAGATCCTTATTATCTTCCAAATAATGCAGTTGCTGATATAACTGGTAATCCAACTTATGATTTATCAAATAATATTCAGGCAGTTCCAGCAACAGCTACGTTACCTGGTGACTTAGTTTACACAAGTAATAATCCAAATATTAGTATTGGTACTGGATTAAATAGTAGTTCAGTTGTTGTTTATCCTGGATATTCAGGACAGGCTACTATTACTGTAACTAGTAAATCAGATCCAGATATTACAACTAGCTTTACAGTTGTTGTAGGATCACCTGTTCCAGCAACTGGTATAAATGTTGTTAACCCACTTAATATGTATCTGAATTCGACTTCAGACTATTTTGTAAATGCTTCATTATTACCAGATAATACTACTGATCATGCAACATTTACTTATGTTTCTGCAGATCCTTCTATTGCTGTTGTTGATAGTCAGACAGGTCAAGTGACTCCTGTTTCAGTCGGTCAAACTACTATTACTGTAACTGCAAACTTTATTGAAGCTAATGGTGTTGTTTCGCAACGTTCTATTTCAGCTGATTTAACTGCCGTAGTTTCAGAATCTGTTCCTGAAGAAACGACCTTAGAAGTAAATCCAACTACTCTAAATCTAAATCTTGAAGATGCAAAAACCGGTACTATTACTGCTGTTGTAAATCCAGAAGATTTAGTTGGTGGTGTAACTTGGACCGTAGAAGATCCTTCAATTGTTTCTATAGATCCAACAATGGGTGCTACTACTACTGTTACTCCTATAAGTGTTGGAACTACTACTGTAACAGCTACTCTAGATGATTTAACTGCTACTTGTGAAGTTACTGTAACAGAAGAATCTCAAAATGTTCCGATTACTGGTGCTACTATTTCACCTGATCCTATTTACTTAACTTCATTACAAGGTGAAGGAAATACGACTTCACAGGCATTAACCATAACACCAGTTCCAGCGGATGCTTCCTTAGAAGGTGTTACTGTAACTTGTTCTCCATCAACAGTAGCTACTGTAACTCAGAATACTGATGGTCAATGGGTTGTTAATGCTGTAGCTCCTGGTAGAGCAGTTGTTTCAGTTTACAATGGAACAACCTTATTAGGAACTGCTTCTGTAGTAGTAAGCAACGATCCTGTAGTTTGCAGTTCAATAACAGCTTCTGGAACTACTCCAGATGACTTTACTGTTACAGTTTCTGGTGTTAGAACTAATCCTGCTATGAGTAGTGTAATTGGTAATATTAATAACGTTTCTATATTCACTTGGTCTGGTCCAGATCAAACTGATATGCAGTGTCATAGAATAGATACTCCAGTTTCTGAAGGAGTCTACCAATATCAACCATTTAATGTAAATGGAAACTCAAGTTATTACTTTAATGCTGATAATATTTATGTACAGGCATATGCCTCTACAGAAAATACGCAAGGATATTATATTGGCTCAGCTTCTAACTATGATTGGGTTAATTCTGTAACTGCTGGAAATAATTCAGTTGCCTATATAACTTATCAAGAAAATGTTGGCTTTAATACACCAACCGTATTTAATGGACAAGTTTCAGGAATACCTGGACAACACTTACAATTGGAAGGTCTTAGAGTTTCTTCTAATATTGAAGGAGTGGAAGTTGTAACTGATGTTCATGAAGAAAATATTGGATGGGTTGAAGCTGTTGGCGATGGAACTTATGCTGGAACCCAACATCAGGTTCGTCAACTGGAAGCTGTAAGGCTTCGCCTGGCTGGTGTTAATGCACCAAACTACGATATATACTATCAAGTTCATGCCGAAAATTACGGGTGGATGGGTCCAGTTGCTAATAATCAGATGGCTGGAACTACAAATCAGCATCTTCAGATAGAGGCAATTCAAATTCAGATAGTTCCAAAAGG
>CANQNI010000221.1 GCA_947625175.1 uncultured Eubacteriaceae bacterium
AATAAAGTTTAAGTTTCAAAACGCCTCTATTTTGATTATTTTCCTTTAAACTTAGAAAAGAAATCTGAGTGTTATTTAGGTGGATTAAGAGAAACTCCTTTATTAGGCCTTCAAAATAACTTTCTAATCTATCTTTTCATCCTATTTAAATTATTCATATTGATTAAGATAGGTGATCTTTTGTTTCATTAGAAATCTACCTTTGAAATGATTAATCTTATTAATGGAACTTTAGTTAGAATCAGAAATAATAAGTGATTTGATAAGAACAGAACTTATTGAATAATAATTATCAAGTTAAAAAGGAAGCTTATTTCTAAAGGGATTAAATTATCATGTTAAAATATTTCAAAAGATATCTATATTAAATAAGAAGAATGAATAAATACGACTGGACTGACTTTTATACTAAATTCGCTACTAAACTCCTGGAATTTAAGGATAATAGAAAAGAACTTATCCAACATATTCTTAATATCTACGATCATATCGACCAGGATCTTCCAAAACTGGAAGAAAACGGCATTCCTGATGATATAGATCCTTTTTCAGTTTTTGGTCTTTTTAATAAAAGCATTACCCAGGAACACAGAAAAGAGATAATAAAAGAAATTATAAAAGAATTTCAACTTGATACTGAAGTTCCTGAAGATTTTAGTGGGATTCCCTTACTTAACCCGGTTAGAATAATTTTTTATCAATTTAAAAGTTCACCTAATTATAAGGAAGACCAGATCGATACTTTATGGGATCTGTTTTCTACGGCTTTAGATTATGCAAATAACCCTGAAAGTAATAAAGAAAAGTTCATAAACTATTTTGATAAAAGCCAAAGTTTTAATGGTGTACTTTGGAATGTAACTATGGGGTTATTCTGGATTCGACCAGATACATTTATAAATCTTGATGCCAAGAACAGAGCTTTAATTGAAATTCAAGATTTTATCCCAAATGAAAGTATAAATTTCTTTAAGAATCATCCTAATGGAAAAGAATATCTCGAACTCATTGATCGTTTTCAAGAATACTTTAAATCACCAAAAGCATTATTTCATTCCTTTCCGGAATTTTCAGATGAAGCCTGGGAAACCAGGGAAAGCCTGACAAGTAATTCTAAAGCTTCTTTTCTTAAGTGGTTTGAACCTGTTATTAATGCTTTAAAAGAACTTGGAGGTTCAGGAACTCCCTCAGAAGTAAAAGAAAAAATTGCTGAAAATGAAGGTCTTACTGAGGATGAGTTAAACGAAAGACGTGGGAAGAATCAGGTAAACCGTTTTAGTAACGAAGTGGATTTTGCCCGTTCCTACCTTGTTAAAGCCGGCTTTATTGATAATAAAGAAAGAGGTATCTGGACTTTAACTGATAAAGCCAAGAATGTAGAAATGACCCAGGCTCTGGCTTCAAAAATATTTAAAACTGAAAATAAAAAGTTAAGGGAAAAAAGTAAGAATAATCCACTAGAGGATAATACTGAGAGTAATGCTCTTGGTGATGATAATATTGAATTAACCCATACATGGACATTTAATCCAGGTGAACAAGCCAGTAAATGGGAAGAATTTTTTAATGAGGGGATTATGGCCATCGGCTATGCTCCTCTTGGCGACTTAAGCCAATACCAATCAAAAGAGGAAATATTAAGAGCTCTCCAGAAAGTCAAGAAAAGTGAGCATAAGTTTTCTAATAGTTCCTTAGCTATCTGGCAGTTTGTAAATGAACTTAAACCTGGTGATATTATCTTTGCTAAAAATGGTAGAAGTGAAATTTTAGGAAAAGGAATAGTTGAATCTATTTATGAATATAATCCTGATGGGGAAGATAAAGAATATGTTAATCAGAGAAAAGTTAAGTGGATAGCTAAAGGAAATTGGCCGATTAAAGATACTCTTGCTTTAAAAACGCTTACTGATATCACTGATTTTCCTAAAATTATTGAAAATATTAATAAAGTAATTGAAGCAGAGAGTACTGAAGAGGAAATAACTGAAGTTGAAACTGGGCTAGAAGAAATACCAACCTATACTAAAGAGGATTTTCTAGCCGATGTATATATAAATGAAGAAAAATATAAAGATCTTATCAAACTTCTAAAAATTAAGAAAAATGTGATTCTTGAAGGACCTCCTGGTGTTGGTAAAACCTACCTTGCTAAACGCTTAGCCTATTCTTTAATGGGTGAAAAGGATATTAACCGCGTTGAGATGATTCAGTTCCACCAAAGTTATGCCTATGAAGATTTCATTATGGGATATCGCCCAACAGAAAATAATTTTGAATTAAGAGAGGGAAGCTTTTACAAGTTTTGCAAAAAAGCCGAAGACGATAGCGAGAATGATTATTATTTTATTATCGATGAGATCAATAGGGGCAATCTAAGTAAAATTTTCGGAGAGCTTTTTATGCTTCTGGAAAAAGATAAACGTGGCAAGAAAAATAGAATAAAGCTTCTCTATGAAGATCAGTATTTTAGTATTCCTAAAAATGTATACATTATCGGAATGATGAATACAGCAGATAGAAGCTTAGCTCTTCTTGATTTTGCTCTGAGACGTCGTTTTGGATTTTTTCCTTTGGAACCCGGTTTTAATTCTAAAGGTTTTGTTAATTATCTAAATAATATTAATAGTGCCAAGTTACATAAGTTAATA
>CANQNI010000222.1 GCA_947625175.1 uncultured Eubacteriaceae bacterium
AACGTCTAATCAGATTCTTAGCAAGTAATGTTGGTAACAGGATTTCAGTTACTAAATTAAAGAATTTCCTGATAAGTAACGGTTGGATCTCATCAGGAACACATCATAAGCGTATTCAAAACCTTTTAGATGCAACTGAACACGCGTATCTTTTTTATCCTGTTTCCAGATACAATATATCTGGAAAAAAAGAAATGACCTCATTAGGTAAATACTATATTGCTGATACTGGATTAAGAAACAGTATTATTGACTTTAAAAGTGAAGACAGAGGTTCTGTCTTAGAAAATATTGTATTTCTCGAATTAAAAAGAAGAGGATATAAAATTTATACGGGAAAACTTAATAAAAGTGAGATTGATTTTGTGATTACTAAAGGTGGTAAGACCAACTATATCCAGATTACTGAATCTTTAAATAATCCAGAAGTAAGAGAGAGGGAATTAAAACCACTTAGAAATCTAAATGATGCCTATAAACGGATGGTATTAACCTATGAACCTGATTTGGAAAAACACCATAATGGAATAGAAATAATTAATATTATTGATTTTCTTCTAAATCCTGATATTTTAGAGTAAATAAAAGCGGTACCTTTCGTACCGCTTTTTTGGATGGATTATGATTTACTTGCTTTCAAGAGTTTTGTTTAGTTGATCTAAATCAGTTTTGAGTGTCTCAAGTTCAGTATCATAACCTACTTTAGCTTCTTGAGTAATCTTACTCTCTTCGACTGCTGAAGTAAGTTCTTCATCAACGCGATCTATATTATTTTCTAAAGTTTCAATCTCTTTTTTTATCTCTTCGGCATCTGCATTAGTAGCTGCCTGGGTTTTATCATATAGATCCGTATAACTTGTTTTAAAATAATTAATCAGTTTGTTTATTTCTTTATCTGATTTAGTAACTAGATAAGTTGCAGAATCATCTTTAGTTTCCTGGGCTGTATTGGTAGAACATCCCATTAAAACAAATGCTAGACTCGTGATGATAATGATTGAAACGATTCTTTTTAAGTTCATAGGAAGATCCTTATAATTTCTAAAATTCATATACCCTCACTGCTGTCTATATCACAATATTTTTAGTTAATTTTAAAAAAAATCTTATAATGGAATTAAAGGAGGATAGCATGAAAAGATCACTCTATTTATTAATATCAATTGGATTACTAATCTTTTGTTTAACAGGATGTAATAATAAAACTTCAGAAACTAATCCAAACGAAAATATACAGAATACAATATGTCAAAACACTTATACAGCAGATATACTTGGTTATAATATCGAAGGAAAACTAGATGAAGATGGAAAGGGGACTGTAACAGTTGATAATCAGGAGTATAACTTTAATTATACTTTAACCGATCCAACAGCTGATTCAGCCAAAATAACTATTCAGGATACTGGAATACCTGAAATAGATGGTAAATCAGCTGATTTAAAATTAAAAGGCGATGATCTGGTTATAACTTATGGAGGTCTTAGTTATACCGTTAAAGCCGTTAAATAGTGCTTAAGTATTTTTCTTAGTGGGCCGATTAAATACAGTGATCCTGTAACAGCATAAATAGCCTTATTATCTTTAAGATTAATAAAGTTAGTAATATCCTGGTAATTTTTAATTATAGTTGTTGGAATTTTCGGATTAACCATTTTTATTTTTTCTTCTAAAATTTCAGGATCTAAGGCTTCAGGATTATCTGGTTTTAAAAGATAAATATTTTTAACTACAGGTAGGAGAATCTTTAATGATTCTTCTACTTTTTTATCTTTTAAAATCCCAAAGAAAACGGTGATTTTCTGATCTCCAAAAAGTTCCCTGACTGATTTAACAAACTGGGTAAGTCCATCTACATTATGGGCCCCATCAATTAAAACTACCGGATTTTTATGTAATATTTCAAACCGTCCCGGAAAGCTTAAAGTATTAAGCCCCTTTTGAATATCATTAACCGGATAGTTATTCTCTTTTAGAACATTAACTGCTGCTAGTGCTGTTAAAAAGTTATTCTTTTGATAAGAACCTAACAAGGGAAGATAGTAAACTTGGTTTTGATACCAGAATGTCTGATGATTTAAATCGCTATTAATTAGTTTAATCTCGTTAGTATCTAACGATGTAACTGATTTAGCCCCTCTACTCCTTCCATCCTGGGTTATTACCTGCTTAACTTCTTTAGTTAGTTGCGGGGAGATAATAACATTGGAACCTTCCTTGATAATAGCTGACTTTTCAAGGGCGATTTCTTCAAGGGTATTTCCGAGCCACTCGGTGTGCTCTAAACTGATCGAAGAGATAATTGAAATTAAATTTTCTTTGATAATATTAGTAGCATCGAGTCTTCCCCCAAGGCCAACTTCAAGAAGGACCAAATCAGTTTTATTCTCCAGAAAATAAAGAAAGGCAATAACTGTTTCTATTTCAAAACCGGTTGGATAAGGAAAACCTTCCTGTTCTAATTCTTCACAGGCCCTACGGACTTTATCAAACAATTCGTTTAATTTATCATCTGGAATATTTTCTTTATTAAAACGTATCCGTTCATTAAAGACTTCCAGATGGGGAGATGTATAAAGTCCTATATTATAGCCGTTTTCAACCAGAATACTCTCTAGAATTCGGGATATACTACCTTTACCATT
>CANQNI010000223.1 GCA_947625175.1 uncultured Eubacteriaceae bacterium
AATGTCCACCTCACTTAAGAGGATTAAGACCTGAACCGGAAGAAAGAAAAACTGAAGATTTTAAGCCTCCAAAAACGGATTTTATCGAAAAAGAATGGGTAAATGATAATTATGAGCTGGGACCAAAAGAAAAAGAAATGATCTCAGAACAGGTACTTATCCAGTTTAATGGACTAGTAGATTCATTAATGCAGGAATTAAGAAACAGTGGATTAATAAACCAGGAAGAAATTAGAGAAGATTCGGTTGAAGAACAAATTGACGATCAAGAAGATTAATTAATAAAACCTTTATGATATTTTGATTATAGGCCGCGAAGTAAATTATACTTCGTGGCCTTAATTGCTATAGAGCTTAATTATAGCCTCAGCAATATCTCCAGGAGTCTTTCGGGTATTCATAGCCTGCTTTTGAAGATAATGATGGGCTTCATCTTCACTCATATCGAGATTTTTCATTAGGAGAAGTTTAGCTCTAAACTGAGATTTTAAACTATTTATATTATTCTTTAGTTTTTTATTTTGTTTTTCGAGACGTTCCCTTTTTTTCTGGTTGTTCAGAAGATAGTTAATATCTCGTTGAAGTTTATTTCGCTCAATAGGTTTTTCAACTAGAAAGATCGGCTCATGAATTAATTTCTCCTCTATCTGAGCCAGGTCTTTATTGTTGGCAATAACAATGATATCAGCTTCGTCTTTTTCCAGAATATCTAAAGCTAGTTCGCTACCGAGTTCATGATAAAGTGGAGTAATTATTATAACCAGATTGTAATATTTCTGTTGTACTTTCCGACGGGATTCTTGAGCGGAATCAGTTATATCAATTGTATCAAAGTGAAAGGGTCTAACCAGATTTGCTAATGCCTTTGCTTGTTCCTTTTGTTTTGTAATAATTAATAAGTTCCGCATAATAAGTCCTAGATTGATTTAAAATACTTATCAATTTCCCAGTCATGAACAGTTGTAATGTAATCATTCCACTCTTTAGCTTTATGTTTTAGAAAATCCTCTTTTAGTTCTAATCCAATAACCTTATTAATAAAATCGTTATTTTGAGCTTCAACGATTGCATCCCTTAAGGATACAGGAAGGGATATCATTATATCTTCCGGATTTGTTTTATCTTTAATTCCGGTAAGTCCAGCCTGGAGTAATAAAGCAAAGAGCAGATAAGGGTTAGCAGCGCCATCAGGGGTTCGAATGATGAGTTTAATATCTTCACCTGGTTTTTCAGGAACTCGAATGATTGCTTCTTTATCTAACGGATTCCAACTGTGTTCTTTGTTTATATCAAAACTACTGGCAATTCGTTTATAGGAGTTGACAATCGGGTTAGCAAACAAGGTAATACCTGGTATCTGCTTTAGGATACCCCCTGCGAAATATTCTCCATCTTTAGAGATAGTTCCCTCTTTATTAGTAAAGATGTTTTCATTATTCTTAAAGGCGGTAATCATAATATGCATACCACTACCTGGTTCCTTATTTAAAGGTTTAGGCATAAAACTCGCATGAAGACCATTGCGCTCTGCTATGGTTTTAACTACTGACTTGAAAGTTTGAATATTATCAGCACAGGTTAGGGGATCTGCCATTCTAAAATCTATTTCGTTTTGCCCCTGTCCATCTTCGTGATGAGAGCTGATAATTGAAAAACCCATTTCTTCCAAGGTTAGAATAATCTCTCTTCTAGTATTTTCTCCTTTATCCAGTGGAGCAAGATCAAAGAATCCGGCCTGGTCAACTGGTTTCGTCGTTGGGTTTCCGTTATCATCAAGTTCAAAAAGATAAAATTCTATTTTAGCTCCAATCTCAAATTCATATCCTTCAGACTGGGCTTTATCTAAAACGTTGATTAAGACTTGTCTGGGATTACCTTCATAGGGAGAGCCATCTGCATGGCAGACATTACAAATAACACGGGCAACCCCACCCTGATGGGGCCGCCAAGGGAGGGTCATTATCGTCGATGAATCAGGGTATAAGACTAATTCTGTTTCATTACTATTTTTATAACCATCTACAGAAGCACTAATAAAAGGAATACCTTCATCTAATGCCCGCTCAAAGTCAGTATAGTAAACAGAAATGTTTTTGTTATTACCAAATAGATCGGAAAACTGAAGACGAATGAAATTTACATCATTGTCTTCAATAAAATCTAATACATCTATAAATTCGCTTTTAGTCATAATTAATATGGTGTATATAAGGAATCAAATGGATTGACATCACTTGGTGTTATTTTCCAGAACGGTTTTTCCAGGATATAGTTAAGGCTGGTATCAAAGTAATCGCAGTACTTCTCTAGCATTGGTAGAATATTTTCCAAATCCTTTTGATCACATTTATTAACCAGTAAGAACTCATTGACAACCGGTTCCTCGTCACATCTCAAATAAGTACAGGCATTACCATGCATTCCGGTTCCCAGATAATTTCCGGCTGGAATGCCTTCCTCTCTGTCAAGTCCTAAAACAATTATTGTTCCACCAGCCTGATATTCACCAAGAAAGGAACCGGCTGAACCACCAATTACGATTACCGGCTTTTTATCCTGGTATTCTTTCATGTGTATTCCAATACGGTAACCGGCATGATCTTTAATATAAATACTACCGCCACGCATC
>CANQNI010000224.1 GCA_947625175.1 uncultured Eubacteriaceae bacterium
CATAATCAGCTAGTTTCATTGTATCAACTGTAGCTATATTAACTGTAAAGGCTTTATTAAGTTGAATGTTCTTAGCCGTTTTATGATTTTTATTTATATTAATTTGAACATGATCACTATTAACAACACCACCATAAGCGACATTCATAGCATCTGGTGTATTATCTTCATTATATGAACCAATAATTAAAACGGGTAATGGAAAAATATAAGGTTTTGGTCCAAAATCTTTTCTTGACATAAAAACTCCTGAATAAAAAAGCTGATAACAGATTTGTTATCAGCGATTATTTTCGTAAACGATTGTTGATATTGATTTAAGATTCTTCAGTTCCAGCTGAAGCAGATTCGTCAGCACCTAAAGTTTCTTCAAGTTCTTCAAATCTTCTACGAATCTTCTTTAGATCTCTTTCATAAGTGGTTTTTTCATCTTCTGTGATAATTCCACTAGAAACCATTTTATCTAAATCATCAATATCTTTTTCGATCGTTGCTAATCTTTGGGTTACGATTCCTCTCATAGTATTTAGAGTTTCACCAGTAGCTCCTGTAACTCCAGCTTCAAAGTTTGTTAAGACAGTGTCATCATCTTTAATAACTTCGTCTAGTTCTTCTTTAGAAGTTGCAGCTACAGCTGTTGTGTCTTCACTAATTGTAGAAGCGAAATCGCCGGCTTTTACTCTTAAATCAGTTACTAAGGTATCAATACGACTCTTAATTTCATCGATAGTTTTATCATAATCTGCTCTTTCTTCTTCAGTGATATAACCATCTTTAACGTCATTATCAAAAGTATCAGCAACACCTTCAATACGATTCTTAAACGCATAGAGATTATTAGCTAGAGTAGCTGCCATTTCTCCAGTAGCAGTTGATGCTTTACTTTCGACATCGCTAACGCCTTTTTCAACATCATCGATATCATTTTGGATAAGTCCTTTAATTGCTTCTGGGGAAGGGGCATCACTTGACGAGCCACATCCACCCAATAATATGAGACCACTTAATAAAATTAATAATAAAAGTGATTTTTGGAATAAATCTTTCATTAATTTAAATACCTCCAAAATACAATTTCAAATAAAGTATATCATTTAATTCTTTAAAATTTCGTTTAAGTTATGCCAAAATTAAAATTTAATAAAACGTTTACAAAAAAATGTTTTTTATTTAAATCGATTATCCATATTGTTCGAAACTAAATATTTCTCTTAAGAAGTCAGGTTTTTAGAATAACTTTTCATTTTAATTTTTTAGAAAGTTTATTTATTTTTTAAAAGGATAAAAAAGTAAAAAATAACAATTAAGTAGGTTTCTAATGAATACAAATAAAATTGATTTAAATAGACTAGAGCTAATTAAGAATTATTTAAAACGTTTAAATGAAGGAGAAAAATTAGAAACTGTTCAAGCTGAATTTATTCAAAATTTCAAAGATGTAGAAGCTTTAGAGATAATGCAGGCAGAACAGGAATTAATAAATGAAGGAGTTCCATTAGAGGAATTACAAAAGCTTTGTGATGTTCATTCTGCTTTATTTCATGGATCAACTAAAGAAGAAAAAATCGCTAATGCTGAAAAAGAAGTTACAACTTCTATTAAGAGAGCCCAAGAATTAAATCCTGATTTTGACAAAAAAGAAATAGCTCAAAAACTTGAAGCAATTCCTGGTCATCCCTTAAATATCTTTCATTTAGAAAATCAGGAAATAATGAAAATACTTCAAAAAATAAAAAAAGAAGATCTTTCTGATAAAGAAATAAAAAATCTTTTAATAGAACTTAAACCAGTAATCACTCATTATGCTAAAAAAGGTGATTTACTTTATCCTCATTTAAAAGTTAATTATGGAGTTACTGGACCATCCAATGTCATGTGGACCGTAGATGATGAAATTAGAGATGATTTAAATAAACTAATTAAAGAAGAAATAACCGATAATTGGAATGATCTAGCTCAAGCAGTTCTAAAAAGAATAGATGAGATGATCTTCAAAGAAGAAAATATTTTATTTCCCGCTGCCGCTTTAATGTTTAATGAACAGGATTGGAATCAAATAAAACAGGATCAATCTGACTATCCTTCTTGTTTTGGAGTTGAAAATCTATCTATAAAATCTAATTCAATGGATATCTCAGTTAATGATACTGGAGAAATTTCTCTACCTGGAGGAAGTTTAAATAAAGAAGAGCTTGAAGCAATTTTAAAAACTATTCCATTAGAAATAACTTTTATTGATAAAAATGATATCAATAAATATTTTAACGAAGGTCCAAAAGCTTTTAAAAGACCTTTGATTGCTTTAGGTCACGATGTTTATTCATGTCATCCACCTAAAGTTGAAAAAGCTGTGAGAAAAATTATTAATGACTTTAAAAATAAAAAAAGAGATAAAGTCACGATGTGGGCTAAAAAAGGAGATAAACCTTTTATGGTAACCTACATAGCTGTAAGAGATAAAAATGATGAATTTCTAGGAACTTTGGAATTAGTTCAGGAAATGGATGATATTGAGGAACATTATTTAAAACTGGAAAATTGAACTTCAGAAACTGAATTTCAAATTGACGGTTTAGTTCGAGTCTGTTTACAGACTACGTTAGGAATGAAAATATAGGTACCTG
>CANQNI010000225.1 GCA_947625175.1 uncultured Eubacteriaceae bacterium
TTTCGTTCTTATTATCTAGAAAAATTTGATTCCAGTGAATTTTTAAAGTAAACAGTTAGTTAATTGAATAATTAGATATGAAAACTAAATAATTATTTATATATTTGAAAATTTACTTAGAAATTCTGCTATTTTATTGATAATATTATTCTTTCTTTTTTCTCTATTTGGAGTGAATCGTGACATTGGAGGTATAATTTCACTTAAAGCCATACCATTAAATGAAAAACTTCCATCTCTTAAAGATTTATTAATAAAAGTTTTAAATTTTGGTTCATTTAAATTTTCTTCTTTTATTAATTTATCTATTTCCGCAGTTTTCTGTTCTTCTATATATTCAACCCATTTTTGCTGAACGTCATCGTTAGCATTGTATTGATCGATAAATTGGTTAATTAGATCTTTCTTACTTCTTAATTTTAAACTAGCGTCTATACTTCTATTAACAGCAGCTTTTATTTCACTATTGTCTTTATCAGATTTTTTCATGTTCTGAATCAGATTAAGGATATAGTCAACATCTACTTCAATCTGACTAGCTAATTCTAATTCAAAAATTATATCTTCGGAAATATCTTCTTTTTCCTGGTTCTTTTGATTAACAAAGGAGTTTCTAATATTTAAATAGGTACTGGTATAATCTTGAAGATCAGCATCAGAAAGTAATTTATCTTCTTCAAACTGAGAAAAAGTTGATAGAATATTTATTAGCTTTAATAGATGACTAAAGATTTTAACAAATTCTCTCTGTTCTTCATTGGTAAATCCAGGATTTGCCGGATCAGGAAAAGTTTCTTTAAGTAAACCGACTAATTCTCTATAACCACGATGATAAGTACCGTTTTCTTCATATCCTTCAAAATAATCTTTATATGGTTTTAAAATAACTATACTTTGAGCTTCTTCATCTCCAAAAAGTTGTAAAGCTTCATTGGTTTCTTTTGTCAAATCCCTGAAAGTAACAATATTACCAAATGTTTTAATTCCGTTTAGAATTCGATTAGTTCTTGAATATGCTTGAATTAAACCATGCATTTTTAAGTTTTTATCTAACCAGAGAGTATTTAAGGTAGTTGAGTCGAAACCAGTTAAGAACATATTTACTACTATTAAGATATCAATTTCTCGATTTTTAACTCTTCTTGAAAGATCTTCATAATAGTTTTGGAATTTATCGCCTGAAGTATCAAAATTAGTTCCAAATATTTCGTTATAATCATCTATAGCTTTATCAAGGAAATCTCTAGATGGCTCATCTAACCGTTCAGTTGTCATATCTTCTTCGATAAAGCCTTCATTTGAAACTTCTTCATTAGGAGCAAAACTAAAAATTGTAGCAATTTTTAATTTATCTTCTTTATTCTTTTGGAGATCATTAAAGATATTATAATAGCGTTTGGCATCTTCAATTGAACTAACTGCAAAGATCGAATTAAATCCATTAAGACGTTTATTATTATTTGTTAGATAACTTTTATTTCTTTTAGTTTTAATATCGAAATTTTCTAAAATGTACTTTGCAATTTTTCTAAATCTATTCTCTGAATGAAGAACTTTTTCCCGGTTAATATCTGAAACTTCTTTATCTGTAACATCGTCTTTTAAGACCATAGTATTAACTGTATCTATACTAAAGGGAAGAACATTCTTATCACTAATAGCATTAACAATAGTATAGGTATGAAGTCTAGGTCCAAAGGTTTGTTCAGTTGTTAATCCTAATTTTCCTCCACTTCCTGCATTTTCTGCAAAGATAGGAGTTCCAGTAAAACCAAAGATATAATATTTCTTAAAGTTTTTAATAATATTCTGATGCATTTCCCCAAACTGACTTCGATGACATTCATCAAATATCATTACTACCGGTTTCTTATAGATCGGGTGATTCTTATTACTTTTTATAAAGTTATTTAATTTTTGAATTGTAGTGATAATTATCCGTTTATCAGGATCTTCTAATTGTTCTTTTAAAATTTTAGTTGAAGCATTACCATTTGCAGAACCTTTTTTAAATCGATCATATTCTTTGATAGTTTGCGAATCTAGATCTTTTCTATCTACAACAAATATCACTTTATCTACTTCAGGAATTTCTTCAGTAGCAAGTTGAGCAGCTTTAAATGAGGTTAAAGTTTTACCAGACCCTGTTGTATGCCAGATATAACCACCAGCATCAATATTACCTGCAAAGTTATAAGTAGTTGAAGTTTTAATTTTATTAATAATTCTTTCAGTAGCTGTGATTTGATAGGGTCTCATTACGAGAAGTTTTTCATCAGCTGTAAAAACACAATATTTAGTTAGAATATTTAAGATAGTATGTCTGGCAAGAAAAGTTTGAGCAAAATCAACAAGATCAGGAATAACTTTATTTTTAGTATCAGCCCAGTAAGAGGTAAATTCAAAGGAGTTACTAGTTTTTCGACCTTTAACTTGTTTATTATTTTTTTCTTTAATCGAACTTTCTCTAGTTGTATTTGAATAATATTTCGTATGGGTTCCATTAGAAATTATAAAGATTTGAGCATATTCAAATAAGCCGTTTCCAGCCCAGAAAGAATCTCTTTGATAACGTTCAATCTGATTAAAGGCTTCTTTAAGATCAACACCACGTCGTTTAA
>CANQNI010000226.1 GCA_947625175.1 uncultured Eubacteriaceae bacterium
TTTTGGCGACCCTATCTTTGTTTATAAAATATACTTTCTAAAAAATAAATAAAATAAAAAGGTTTTTCAATTCTTAGAACAAAGAATTGAAAAACCTTTTATAATTAATTTCATTTAATTTAACCAGAATAACTATCACAAACTGATGCAAATTCACCATAACCTTCCTGAGCCATTTGATTATATGGAATAAAACGAAGAGATAAGCTATTAATACAGTATCGTTTTCCACCTTTTTCTTTTGGGCCATCGTTAAAGACATGACCTAAATGACTATTGCCAACCCGACTTCTAACCTCAGTACGAGTTAAACCAAGACTTGTATCTTTTTTTTCTATAATTACATCGGGATCAATTGGTTTGGTAAAACTTGGCCATCCGCAACCCGAATCAAATTTATCTTTAGAGGAAAAAAGAGGTTCTCCTGTAACGATATCAACATATAGACCTGCTTCATGATTATCATAGTATTCATTAGCAAAGGCACTTTCAGTATCAGCATTTTGAGTAACTTCATATTGATCAGGCGTTAACATCATTTTTAGTTCTTCATTAGAAGGTTTTTTATATTTTGAAGCATCAACTTTAACAGTAGTAGAATTTTCTAAATCATCTAAAGAACTAAAATCAACATGACAATATCCATTAGGATTTTTCTGAAGATAATCTTGATGATAATCTTCAGCTTCATAGAAGTTTTCTAAAGGAATTAATTCAGTAACAATAGGTTTATCATATTTTTGTTGTTCAGCTGTAAATACTTCCTGAAGAATAGGAAGGTCAGTTTCATCAGTATAATAAACTCCAGTTCTATATTGGCTTCCAACATCATTTCCTTGACGATTCTTGGAGATTGGATTAATTATTTTAAAAAAATGTTCTGTTAAAGTTTTTAAATTAACCAAAGCTGGGTCATATTCAATATGAACAGTTTCTGCGTGACCAGTGTTATTATGACAAACTTCTTCATAAGAAGGATTTTCAGTATTTCCGTTAGCATAACCAGAAACTACTTCATACACTCCGGGAATTCGTGAAAAATATTCTTCGACTCCCCAAAAACAACCACCTGCAAAATAAATCTCTTTTAAATTATCTGTATTTATATTAGTGACATCTGATTTTACTTCACTAATTGTTTCATCAGATTTTGAACACGAAACAAATGAGATAGCCATTAATATTATTATTAATAAAATAAAAACTATCTTATTAAAATTTTTAAACAATTTTATTCTCTTTCTAGTAAAAATCGTTTTAATTAAATCTAGTTTTCTAATTCTTCCAGTAAGCTTTTTAACTCTTCTTCTTGAATTTCACCAACTTTTGTTTCAGCTAAATTACCATTTTTATCAAAAAATATATAAGTTGGATAAGCTTTAAGATTGAATTGCTTATTTACTTTAGCTTCTTCATCTAAAAGAATAGGAAAGGTTAAGTTTTGAGAATGAACCCAGTCAATAAAATCACTAGAATCCATTTCTCCCTTAAGTCCAGGCGCAGCAATTGAAAGTACAGAAGCTTTCTCAGTACTATTAATTTCATTAGCTAGTTCTTGGAAATTTTCCAGACCAGCCATACAACTTGGACACCAGGTCCCCCAGAATTTAATACAAACTGGTTTTCCTCGATAATCAGAAAGTTTAATAGCATCGCCATTTACAGAATTTAAACTAAATTCCTCACCTTGATCTAAAGATTCCTGAGAAATTAATGGCTGATTTGAAGTTTTAGCAGATTTTTCGAGTACTTGTACTTGTGAAAAGATCATCCATAAGCCCATTAGAGCTATTAGTAATCCACCAATTAATTTAATTAAAGGTAAATACTGATTAAGTTTTTGAACTTTATTAAATAAAAATGAAGTCCCGATACTAAGAATTAGAAAAGGAATACTTAAACCTAAAGAATAAATAAGGAGTAGTAATCCACCAATTATCGCATTACCACTTTGAGCTGTTATACTAAGAACTGAAGCGAGAATTGGACCAATACAAGGTGTCCATCCAAAAGAAAAAATTATACCTAAAATAAAAACATTTAGATAACCATTTTCTCTATAACTCCAATTCAATGTTTTTTGTCTTTCTAGTACTGGTATATTAATAATACCTGCATAATGAAGTCCGAATAAAAATACTAATATTCCACAGAAAACGGTAAAAAAGGTACCTGATAAAAATTTTCCTAAAACTCCGGCTCCAAATCCAAGAAGAAAAAATACAATAGAAATTCCTGCAATAAATAAAAGAGTTTTAGTTAATTTTATTAATATTTTTCGATTATTATCAGATTCGTTTTCTTCATCTGCAGTAAAATAACCAAAATAAACTGGAAGTAATGGAAGAATACAAGGAGAAAAGAAAGAAAATAGTCCAGCTATAAAAACAGAAACTATAATACTTGTATTAATCTCAATCAAAATATTTCTCAACAATCTAGGGTCCAATAATTTAAATATAATGAATATAAAATAAAAGAAAATTAACAACTAATTATACTATTTTTATTTGATTTTATAGGTCAATATTTGTTTATTTTAGAATTTTTTTCTAAATTTATACTTAAGTAACAAAATTTAATTCACTTTTGTAGTAATTAAAGCTGATATAATTTATCTA
>CANQNI010000227.1 GCA_947625175.1 uncultured Eubacteriaceae bacterium
ATTACTAAGCGGTGGATCAACTATCCCTAAAGCACATAATTTCTGTGAGAATGTTATTTCTTCTATTTGAGCGACTGTTGCTTGTCCATTAGGATTTTCATAAGAATTAGTAGATGTCTTTTTACACCTTTTAAATTGTTCAAGGGTTAATCCCTTTATATCAACATCTAATTCTTTCCCGTTTTTCATTAAAACAGAATGAGTTTCTATTTTCACTTCTTCCGGCTCTATTGCCAGGAATTCATCTAAACTACTTGCCATTTATTTCCTCCTTAAGCAATAGCTCCAATTTCAACAGGTGATCCTTCTTCCGGGATAGTTTCCTGGAATTCTTCTTTGATTTCATAATCTTCAAGAGTAATATCGAAATCTTCTTCCAACATTGTAGTATTAGCATCTAATTCAGCTAAAACCAAATTAGTTACCATAACTCCTTTACCGATAAAGGTTTGTGTAATGGCTTGGGTATCCGGATCCTTATTTGTTAAAATAACTTGCATATCAGGATAAGCACCACCCTTAACGTATTTAGTCATTTCTCTTCTAATTACTGGATCTCCATAATAGCCAGTTGCAGATCCGGTAATAGAAACAGTACTTGTTTTATGACCTTTAGTACGTGTTCCAATTCGTGGTACTTCATCCTGATCAATTTCTAGGTTTATTGTCATTTGAGTAATATGAAAGAAATCATATTCGTTATCACCGACTTTCCAGGTAATGGAACCGTCAGTACCTCTGATTGTGTCTCTACCTTTAATAAATCCCATTATTTTCTCCCTTATTTAATTACATAAGTAGTAACGTAAATCTTACGGATTGTACCTACTATTGTTATATTTAATCTAATTTCTACGGCGTTTTTCTGATTTTCAATTTCTAATACCTGAATATCAGAAGGTTCATACTGATTAATAGCTCCTACATCAACTAATTCAGTTAAGATTGAATCAATTCTTGTCCATAAAACATTTCTACCTTCATCAGTATTGCTTAGTTTCCCGATATCATAACGATTTGAAACTCGAGCAATTGAATTGTGAATATAGTCAACAATTCTAATTGTTTTATTTTGAGAAACCTCGTCATTCTTATCTTCTGTAAAGGATCTAAATGTATTGACATCTTCATAGGTGCTAACTTCATCAATGTCGGTTTCATGGAAGAAATAATGACCTGAATCAATTAATACTTCCATTCGACTTTGAGAGATATTAGAGTTAATGGTTAATTCGCCATCATAAATAGTGTTAGTAGCTTCCTGGTTGTAATTTAAAGAACTCATTAACCCAGCTAACCAAGGTGTTAATGTTTTAACCTGATCGGCATTAAGTAGATCATTATAAATACTAATAATCCCTTCATAATCAGCCTGGTTATAACTTTGAAGAATTGTTTGAAAATAAATTCCTCTACTATCTCTAAGACGTCTAGTAAACTCATCATAAACAGCTTTAACTACTTCATCATTTCCATCATAGAAAAGATTGTTAAACGCTCTCCCTTCTAGTTTGTTAAGGAAATTAGTATGATCGGCTACGGTTACTGTTGTTCCAGATGTTCCACCACTAAAGACATAACCTACATTTTCAGGAATTAAGCCATCTTCAAAGACAACAAAATCATTATCTTCAAGCAGAGATCCGTCCGCTCCCTGCTTACTGCTTTTAACAGCCTCTTTGGCTGTTGTGTTTGTGCAGTTAATAGAGACACTGTCGATTATCTTCTCTACCGGTTCACCTTTAAGGGCTTCAAGATCTACTTTCTTTCCATAATTAAAAAGACTGACTTTTACCGATTTTCCGGTAACGTCAACCGTTGCCGAATTGGCTTTCCAGTCTCCTGAATCGTTTATAAAACTTCCAGAGAGATTATCACCTAAAGTTAAGTAATAATTCTTGTGTCCGCTTGAAAGATTCCATAGAGGAAGAGCATACTTCTTGCTGTCTACTTCAAAGATAACGGCATATTCTTCACCGTTTACCAGCGAGTCGCCGACACGGAAATAGAAGAAATTTTTCGTTAAATTATCGTTCCCGAAATTTGAAGAAAGATCAGGAATAGCATCCAATTCTTCTTTTGTTTTAACAAATCCATATTTTTCAATAATGGTATTGTCCTTTTCAGCTACAGTTTGCTTATCTTTTTCAACACCATCAAGGTAAGTGGTTACATCAAATTTAGAATCATCAATTACGTTTCTTAAAACTGAAACGGTTATTTTATTTCCAATTGATCCAGGATATAAGGCTTCACCAACCCCTTCTACTTTTGCTTTTAGACCACCTTTATTTAATTTGTAGGTATACATTCTAATAGCATGAGAAAATACTTCTCTTAATAAAGCATTCTTAGGATCGTTATAGGCATATCCTGTAAGACCAACCGGGTCGCCTTCAAACTGGTCTTTCTCAATAACAAATAGTTCATTTTCAGGTGCCCAGTCAGAAACTATCCCACCAGCTACAACACCACGAATAGCAGGAATATAAGGTTGTCCCTGAGTTATGGTTCTGGTGTAAACACCGTTTATTTTTTTATTAAAGTCTGAAAACTTTCCTCCACCTAATGGCATTAATCCACCTCTCTATTTAAAATCTTATTTAATT
>CANQNI010000228.1 GCA_947625175.1 uncultured Eubacteriaceae bacterium
TAAAAAGGTTAATTCTAACTAAATAAAAAATATTAGTTTCATATTATAATAGTTAAGAATTATAAATCGACCCATTGGTTAGAAAAATATTTTTAATTGACTTATCTTAAGAGGAAATTATGTCTATCGGAAGATTTAATGAGACAGGCGAAAGTAGTTCTGATGTTAATGAAAATAATGAAAGTAATTTAGATAATCAGGACTCTCCCAGAAATCAGATACTGGAAACTCCCGATGATTATTCAGATAATTTTGATGAAAAATGTTCTGAAGGAGAGGATTCCAGCGATATCGATGAGAATAATGAAACAGATGATAAAGATTTAGAAGATCCTGAATCAACTGACGATTTTGATAAAAAACTAGAAGATTCAGATAATAAAGAGGATTTTGACAATCAGGAAAATTCAGGAAAAGAGAGTCCATGGGATAAGTTTAAAAGCTTTTTTTCTAAAGAAGGTTCTGATACTCAGGAAGAAACTGAACCTACTGAAAATACAGAATCAGCCGCTGATAGAGCTAAAGATTTTAGAGAATCTTTAAAACCTGAAAATTTTGAAAGCCAAATGGATGAACCACCGGAGAATGTAGATACGAATAATGTCTCTGAAAGTGAAGAAGATCCACATGAAGAACCACAGCGTGAACGTTCGCTTTTTGATTAATAAAAATGAGTAGATTAGTTGAAATAAGTTATGATCCGTATAACAAAAAGTCCAGCATTCTAATTGATGGGAATCCCCTTCCAGAATTTAGTCAGTTAGTTCAGTATACAGATGAAGATGTTTGGGAATTTGGATCTGAGATATTTAATGCTTTAGATTCAGAACTTAGAGAAGACTATATAGTTTCCTTCCAGGGACGACCTGAAGATGCTGAACTTCTTAGATTAGAAGCCGTTAAAGCTCAGGGATGTAAGGGATTTAAAGCTAAAGATTTTATAGTAAATGACAATCTTCAAAAAAGATTGGGAAGTTTGAATCAGTTGATAAAACGAATAGGAAAATCGAGCATTAATCCTGTTACTATTTATGCTGAATTTATAGTCTCACCTGATTTAAGTGAACTTAATCCCTATCTTAAAAGTTTAGACATAAAAAATCTCTATACGACTGTAATACCTGAAGTTAACGATACTCCTTCAACTGTTTCTAATATTAAGGGAAATAAATATTTTTTTATTATAAATAATGATCTAAATAATGCTTTGAAAATAGCTAAGACTATCCCAAATGATTCTTTTGTTTTTATTATAATTGTTGGATCTAATAAGGGACTTATTCAAACGGATCGTAATATTTATGTTTATGAAACAGCATTTAACGATGTAATTACAACAGTTTTTAGTTGTTTATTAAACATTCCACTACTTTTAGCTTTTAGAAGTGTTATAAACAATTTATCTCCTGATCTAAAAAAAAGTAGACAAGTTGAGCGAATCCTGGCAACAAAACCAATAATAGATATTCGTTTTAATAAAAGTATAGAACTTGGTAGAAGTAATAAAATAAATATTTCTTATGATCCAAAAGTAGCAACTCCTCCACCTATTGAATATAAAATTATGGATGATTCAATAGCAACAGTGAGTAATAATTTAATAGTTGGGAAAAAATCCGGATCGACTACAATGGAAGTTTATAGAGTTGGAGAAAAAGAACCCTTCGTAACTTTTCCAATTGATGTTTATAAAAGAAACAGAATTATGTCACTTACTTTATCTGATTACGAATTAAGACTTGGAGAAGGTGATAATTATAATTTGAGATATGAATTTTTCCCAAAAGATGCAGATAATATTCAAACTATTGCCTGGGAATCAACGGATAATGATATTATTTCAGTAAATAATGGACAACTTAAAGCTAAAAGACCTGGTTCTTGCCGAATTATTTGTACAGCTGAAAATATCTCTACTCAGTGCCAGTGCGAAGTTCTGCCTTATCTTAAAAGTATTACTACAGATATTTCTCTTGGGGAAGACGGAATTGTTCATATGGAACCAGCTCAGGAGATTCCAGTTCATATCACTCTAACTCCAACAAAGAGTTTTGACGGAAATATAACAGTAGATAGTGACGATTATGATGTAGTCAACATAGTTAATGGCGTTCTGGTTGCTAAGGCACCTGGAACAGCTAAAATAACCATAAAAAATAATACTGGAAGAAAGTCTTTAACTATTCCAGTACAGGTTAAGAAAAAAGGATTCTTTGCAAGTTTATTTGGAAAATAAGGAGTATTTAATGGGAAAATATATAGGAATTGATTTAGGGACTACTTTTTCCTGCATGGCTTATATTGATGAAAATGGGCAGCCACAAATAATTCCAAATAGCGAAGGAGAAAATACTACCCCTTCAGCAGTATTATATGATGGCGATTCAATGATAGTCGGATCTGAAGCAAAAAGTCAGAGTATTATGGATCCTAATAATTATGAACAATTTGTAAAGCGGCATATGGGTCAAAGAGATTATCATTTTACTCCTGACAGTGGTGATGCTTATTCACCTGAAGCTGTTTCAGCTATTATTTTAAGTAAAATGAAAAAAGATGCTGAGGATTACCTTGGAGATTCAATAGATGGGGTAGTTATTAC
>CANQNI010000229.1 GCA_947625175.1 uncultured Eubacteriaceae bacterium
ATAACTAAACGTAGAGCTGTAGACTTGGACTTACATCCACAGGTACCTATATTTTCATTCCTAACGTAGTCTGTAAAAAGACTCGAACTAAACTGTCAATTTGAAAATCAGTTTCTGAATTCCAAATTTCCAGTTCTTAAACAGATGAGCTTTTATTATTTTATTTAGGTAAAACTTCTTTTAAAGATTTAATAATATCAGTAGCTAATAGAGTAGTTTGATTATATTTGTCAGCATAATAATCGCCTGCTGCTCCATGATAAAAGACAGCTGCTTTAGCAGCTTCTAATGGTTCAATTCCATGAGCTAATATAGCAGTAGTCATTCCAGCTAATACGTCTCCTGAACCAGGTGTTGCCATACCAGCATTACCAGTTGTATTAAAATAAACTCTACCATCTGGAGAAACGACTAAAGTATTATGACTTTTTAAAATAACAATAACATTATATTCCTGGGCAAAAGTTGAAGCATAAAAGATGGGATCGTCTTTTAACTGATCTATTGGAATATCTAATAATTGGGCAAATTCTCCATAATGAGGGGTTATAATAATAGGTGCTTTAGATTGTTTTAACTGATCTAAATTATTTTTAATCATCCAAAGTCCATCAGCATCTATAACTAATGGTTTACTATCGCTCAATAAATAATCAAGTAAACCACCATAATTATAATTTCTCCCTAATCCAGGACCAAACAGGCAAGCTTCTCTCTTTACATTTTCTAATACTGAACTGGTTAAAACATGGGGATAAGGCTGAACCAATGCTTCAACTGGCATTATGGAGACGCTAGCTTCGTAAACATCATCTTCTACATAATTCGTTACCAGACCTACTCCCATTCTTAGAGCTCCCTGAGCAGCTAGAGAAGCAGCTCCTAACATACCTTTTGAGCCCGCTACAATAATAACCCGACCGTAATGATATTTATACGAATTCTTCTCCCTTGTATACGGAAATTTTAGGTCTTCCTGTCTAATTAGCTCTTTAGAAATATGATTATCTTCTATTTCTTGATCTGTATCAATTCCGATATCAACAACTAGTAAGTTACCTGAATAATCCGGACCAAATTCAAGTAGTTCTCCAGTTTTAATACTCTGAATTGCTATAGTATAATCTGCTCTAACAGCTGAATTAAATAATCCGTTTAATCCATTTAATCCTGAAGGAATATCTATAGCAATAACAGTGTTTTGACACTGATTAATCTGATTAATAAGTTCTTTATAATAACTGGATAATTCTCTCTTATTATCCATACCTGTGCCAAAAATACAATCAATTATTACGTTATATTCTGGAATTATTTCTTTAAATAACTTATCTTCAGCAATAAAAAGTAATTTTATTCCTTCCTGTTGAAGTCGAATAAAATTATTAAAAGATTCTTTTGAAAACTTACTTTTAATAGTTTCTTCATCTGCAGTAAATAGAACTGTTACGTTGTACTCATCTTTATTTAAATAGTGTGCTATAACCTGTCCATCCCCACCATTATTACCTGATCCACATACTATTAGTACTGACTGGTCTTTTTTTATTATTTCTTTTATTACTTCAGAACATTCTTTACCAGCTTTTTCCATTAATTCCTGTGATGGGATTCCTGAATTAATGGTTAACTGATCATAGACAGACATTTCCTTAGGCGTTACTACATTCATTTTAATTAAATAACCTTTGTATTAATTTTACGATTTCAACTATGATAATTGGAAGTAAGATTACTCCAATTACGATTAACCATTCTTGAGAAGATAAACCTACAGTATCAAATATTGGATGAAGTGGATCAACTATATCAACTACTAACTGTAATAGAGCAGAAATGACAATTGCTCCCCAGAAGTATTTATTTGTTAATAAATATTTACTAAAGATACTATGTTTTCCTACCTTTACATTAATTGCGTGAGATAACTGCATTAAAGCTAAGCATGTAAATGTCATAGTGCGAGCGACATCAAGACCATATTCTCTATTCATGAAATAGAAGACACATAAAGCAATAACCGCAATCATACAACCTTGAAGGACGATTCTAAGACCTAGTCCGTCTGTAAAGATACTAGCTTGAGGATTTCTGGGTTTTTCCTTCATTACTTCCGGATCAGTAGGTTCCATTCCTAATGCAAGAGCTGGAAGTGAATCAGTTATTAAATTAATCCATAAGATATGAATTGGAAGAAGTGGTTGAGACCATCCTAAAACTGTAGCAATAAAAAGTACAAGGATTTCAGAAATATTAGTTGATAATAGGAAATGAACAGCCTTTTTAATATTTTCAAAGATTCCTCTACCTTCTTCAACAGCAGTTACTATAGTGGCAAAGTTATCATCAGTAAGAATCATTTCACTTGCTTCCTTAGCAACTTCAGTTCCAGTAATACCCATAGCACACCCAATATCAGAATGTTTTAAGGCTGGAGCATCATTAACCCCATCACCCGTCATAGCTACTATTGCATTTTTCTTTTTCCAGGTATCAACTATTCTTACTTTATTTTCAGGAGAAACTCTAGCATATACACTAATTTTATCTATTTTATCTTCTAATTCAGAATCAGACATTTGATCAACTTCAATACCT
>CANQNI010000230.1 GCA_947625175.1 uncultured Eubacteriaceae bacterium
CAGCTGTTGGACAAAACGCAAACTATACTATGAGAACAGCTGGACATTGTTCATTCATTTTTAATGGGGAGGACAAGGTAAGACTTCCACAACAGATAAACGTGGATAATAAACCACCACTACCCGATTTAAAAGTAGGAGACTTATTCGAAATCATTTATAGTTAAAATGCAAACACAGGAACTAAAAAAGATAGCTAATAATATTCGCAAATCGATAATAGAAGGAACCTATCAGGCCAAATCCGGTCATCCAGGTGGTTCCTTATCAGCTGCAGATTTACTGGCAGTCCTTTATTTTGATACCATGAATTATGATAAAGATATGGTGGATGATCCAGATAGAGATCGTTTTGTTTTATCAAAAGGACATGCCGCACCAGCTTTATATGGTGTTTTAGCTGAAAAAGAAATTATTCCTAAAGAAGAAATCAAATCATTAAGACATGTAGGTTCAAGACTTCAGGGTCATCCAAGTATGAAAGAACTGGATGGTGTTGAAATTTCAACGGGTTCACTGGGTCAGGGAATTTCAGCCGCGGTAGGTATTGCCCTGGCTGGAAAACTCGATGAAAAAGATTATCATGTTTACGCTCTCTTAGGAGATGGTGAAACTGAAGAAGGTCAGGTCTGGGAAGCAGCTATGTTTGCTGGAAACAATAACCTGGATAATCTAACCCTGTTTGTCGATTTAAATAATTTACAGATTGATGGGACTTTAGATGAAGTAAACTCACCACTTCCTCTTGATGAAAAGTTTAAATCTTTTAATTTTAACGTTATTGTCGTTGATGATGGGAATGATATTGACCAGCTCAAGCAAGCTATAGATCAGGCTTTAAATTATAAAGGAAAACCAACTGCAGTTATTATGCAGACTATTAAAGGTAAAGGTGTTTCCTTTATGGAAGGCGAAGTTGACTGGCACGGTAAAGGACCAAATGAAGAAGAATATAAAAAAGCCATGAAAGAACTGGAAGAGGCAGGTGAAAAGCTTTGAGTAAAAATATAGCAACTCGTGACAGTTATGGAAAAATGATAACCGAACTGGGCGATATAAATAAAGATATTGTTGTACTGGATGCTGATCTCGCTGCAGCTACCAAAAGTGGTATGTTTAAGTCAAAACATCCTGAACGTTTTTTCGATGTTGGAATCGCTGAACAGAATATGATGGGTATAGCGGCTGGTTTAGCTGCCTCAGGAAAAATTCCGTTCGTTTCAACATTTGCTATGTTTGCTGCTGGTAGAGCTTTTGAACAAATCAGAAATTCAATAGGATACCCGCATCTTAATGTTAAAATTTGTGCCAGCCATGGTGGAATTTCTGTTGGAGAAGACGGAGCTACTCATCAGTGTCTGGAAGATTTTGGTTTAATGAGACTAATTCCTGGAATGGTAGTAATTAATCCAGCCGATGATGTTGAAGCTAAAGCAGCTGTAAAAGCGATTGCAGAATATCAAGGTCCAGTTTATATGAGATTGGGTCGTTTAGCTGTTCCTGTTGTATTTGATGAAGAAACTTATGAATTTGAAATTGGTAAGGGTCAGGTCTTAAAGGAAGGGGATGACTTAACAATTATAGTATCTGGTCTTCCTGTAGCTGCAACTCTTGAAGCTGCTGATCGTCTTAAAGCTGATGGAGTAAATGCTGAAGTTATTAATATGGCCACTATTAAACCAATCGATTCTGAGTTAATTGTTGAATCAGCCAAAAAGACCGGTAAAGTAATTACAGTCGAAGAACATAATGTTATTGGTGGCCTTGGAAGTGCTGTAGCTGAAGTATTAGGCGAAGAAAATCCAGTTCCTGTAAAAAGAATAGGGGTTCAAGATGAATTTGGAACATCCGGACCTGCTGCTGAACTTTTAAAATTATATAAATTAGACACGGATGGAATATACGAGCAGATTAAGGAGTTTATAGCATGAAAGTAGCTTTAGGTAATGATCAGGGTGGAACCATTTTAAGGGAAGCTGTCATTAACAGTATCCAATCCTGCGGCTTTGAAGTGGTAGACTGTGGAATTAAAACAGAAGACTCTGTTGATTATCCGGATATAGCTAAAGAAGTTTGTAGTAAAGTTACCAGTGGTGAATGTAAATTTGGTGTTTTAATCTGTGGTACTGGTATCGGAATGAGCATTGCAGCCAATAAAACACCGGGAATACGTTGTGCCTTATTATCTGATTGTTATTCGGCTACAATGACCAGAAGCCATAATAATGCCAATGTAATGGCTTTAGGTGGCAGAGTTATCGGTCCGGAATTAGCCAGTTTAATTATTGCTACCTTCCTGATGACACCATTTTCTAATGAAGAAAGACATCAAAGAAGAATAGATAAACTCGAAATAGTTCAAACTGAAGAAATCGAATGAATTTAGGCGGTAAGTGATTTTCTTACCGCTATTTTTATATTTAATTAAGATATTGGTCGATTCCGGAACAAACTAAATTTGCAGTCATTTCAATTATCTTTTCAAGCGGAATTTTTCTGTTTATTTCTATCTGTTGAGGTAAGATAACAATACCACATTTTGGCAGAGGACAATCCCATTTTTTGGAAATTTAGATCATTTAAAAACC
>CANQNI010000231.1 GCA_947625175.1 uncultured Eubacteriaceae bacterium
TATTCGTTTGAAGCGGGGGTCTTCTTTGAATGGGAGGATAAACCGGGGATCCTACCACAAAACCATCGGCTGTTTCCATAGCTTCGATAATGTCGTTGACGCAATCATCTTTAAAAATACAACGGTGCGTTTCATCGCACTTTCCACAGGCAATACATCCGTGGATACATTTTGTACCAATAGTAAAATACTGTGTTTCAACATCCAGATTGTGGAATTCTTCAATTAAATCATGAAGCATATCATGGGTATTCCCATTTCTTCTAGGGCTACCATTGAGTAATACAACTTTCATTTCTAATCCTCTTTCATTCTTAGAACATAAGGGTAGTGTCTTCCAACTCCTTTATCATCATCCATACCGTAACCAACCAGGAAATAATTTTCCACTTCAAAACCTGTAATATCAGGTTTAATATCCTTCTCCCGCCGTGATGGTTTATCAAAGAGCATAACACTCGTAATTGACTTAACGCCTTCTTCTTCTAACTTTTCAATTAAAGCAGAGAGCGTGTTTCCGGTATCGATAATATCATCGATTAAAATAACATCCCTATCCTTTATATTAAAATTAATGGATCCCACCTGAACGTTTCCACTCGACTCTGTACTGTTTAAATAACTTTTAGCATAGAGGAATTCAAACTCAAAGGGAAAGTCGAGTTTTCTTAAAAGATCGGCACAAAAGACAAAGGAACCCGTTAAAAGACCAATAATAACCGGATTTTTATCCTTATATTCTTTATTTAAAATATCTGCTATTTCCTGAACTCTTGCTTGGATTTCTTCTTGGGAAAATAGAATTTCTCTTTTCATGAATGTCTCGCTTTATTTACTGTAAAATATATTTATACCCGTTTCAAGGTTTAACTTAACATCCAAGCGAATCTCAGTTAAACGTTTACATCAAACGGCGTCTTCGGCATCAGCTGTACCGAAACGGCCGTTTGGTGGCATTTTTAGTCGGATAAAATTATATTTAAGCATAAAACTAGAAGAGGCCGAAACGTTTTTTCTGAAAGGGTTCTTTTGTAATTCCGGTTAAAGCATAACCTGTAGCGTTAATAACTGAATATAGTTTATCTTCATCGGGCTCTGTTTCTGCTACTATAACAGTTTCTCCCTTTGAATGGTTTGATTTAACTTTCTTGATATCAAAATTTTGTCTTATCGCATCATTTATATGGCTTTCACACATCCCGCACATCATTCCATCAATTTTTAATATTACTTTAACCATCACCACTGCCTCCAAAACTCTAGGGTTGTTTCTTTACTTTTCTCTTTATTTTCTTTGCACTGTTTCGGATACTTGCGCTCTTCCCTGAAAACGCTAAGGGCTTTATCTTCAAACGGAACTAAAAAGTGGCTAATATGTTGATAATGCTCCCACTTTACCGGATATTTAAAGTTTTTATTCTTTAAATAATTAATAATTTTAGCTGCCGCAATCTCAGATGGCCACATTACGTCATAATCCGGAGATAAGAGTAAAATAGGTCCGTTTATATTTTCGACCGGAATTATACTTTCCTCTGGCGGATTTAAAACAGCCTCTAGATAACAGGAACGAAGCGAAGGTGAACCTTCTTTTAAACTTTCTGTTAAAACTTTAAAGAGGTTTAGTTTTAAAGGAGCATAGAAAATTTCTTTCCCCTTATAACTCCAGCACGAATGCTTAAGCCGTTTAATCCCTTTTCGATTATCAAAACCTTGGGTTACGATATGAAGCGGGCAGACCGCAACAACTGAACTAATCAGTTCCGGCAGTAAGCTGGCACTCAAGAGAGCGAGTTGTGCCCCCATTGAAATTCCCAGGAGCCCTATCTTCTTATAACCATGATCCTTAAGATACTGGGCTCCCCTCTCTATCATATCAACCGGGATTTGGTTAAAACATTCCGGAAGGCCCGGCATATTCCAGTAAGAGAGCGCTAGAACCGTAATCCCAGACTCTGAATAAATACCGGCAAGACGCCTTATTAGTTCAAAATTTTTATTACTTCCACCTAGCATAATTACAGCTTTATCTTTAAATAAATTTTCTTCCGGAACAAACAGGGATCCAGTAAAACCATCTTTAGCTATAATAAATTCCTGATCAGCTTTTAATTCTTCTTCCATAATTTTCCTTTAAGTTAGTTTTATCTAACAATTAGATTATACCAAATATTGGAGAAAGAAAAAAGCCAGTGTAATCATCAATCTAACTCAGGTTTGTTCAGAGATTTAGAAGGAAATACTATTACGATAATTAATAGAGTTTAATTAAACGAGTTGTCCAGAAAAATTTCAATTATGGTAACCATTCTCTCTAATTGAATTAAAAATAATATCAAATTTGGAATGGTCCATCTAAAAGGAGAAGAATTTCTGCTTTTGTTATAATTAATTAAACTTTAATCTCGAGGACAATCATGAAACCACAATCCCAATATGATCGGATGATGAATACTCCAATTCCTAAATTAATATTAACGTTATCGGTTCCTACTATTATTTCAATGCTTGTTACCAATATCTATAATCTAGTAGATACTGCTTATGTAGGCCGTTTAGGAACTAGTGCCAGC
>CANQNI010000232.1 GCA_947625175.1 uncultured Eubacteriaceae bacterium
AAAGAAGCGTTGAGATTAAAGAGCATCTTTGTATCGACGGGAAGGCCAGCAGAGGGGCAGCTGATAAGAAGCGCGGTAGGAATACGCCCTACACGGGTGGTTTTTATGATGCTACAGCCGGTTATTTTACAGATGTTGTTAATATTCCCAACGGAAAAGAGCAAGGCGAAGCGAGTGTCCTGCGCCAGGCGCTTTCCGAACACAATCTCTCTAATAAAATCATTACAGCTGATGCCCTCCATACCAGCACAGAGACAATGGCTACTATCCGGGATCAGGAAGGTGAATTTTTACTTCGTCTTAAGGAAGGATCTCATAAAAAACAGTTTGAACGGATCATTCAGGAGATTAAGGCATCCAGAAAAGAGGCTCAGGTGGACAGGAAGCGTTTGGAATCAGCCAACAGACAGGAAGTTCAGATCCTGACTCCAGCCCTGGAGCGCTATCAGGAAAAGGTATTTCTGGAAACTGATAAAGCCCGTTCTACTAAAACAACAATTAAAGCGGTTACAGATGATAATAATGTCTGTAGTGAATACTCTCCTCATATAGCCCAGATAATCTACCTAAAGTCAGAAACTACAGAACTGATAAAAAAAGAAAACAGTGAGCAGACTCAAGAGCTTACCAGGTGTTATGAGTGCTGTTTTGTCAGTAGTTGTATTCTGGGTATTAATGATCTCTACAGATTAATTACGCAACACTGGCTTATAGAGAGCGCACATTGGATCCTCGATAATTATCTTAATGAAGACCGCTCAACAGGACACACTGGTCATCAAATCTTTAACCGGGCTGTCTTTAAAAGGTTAGCCTTTAATCTGCTCAAGATTCTTGAAGAATGTGTTCCAGAGGCTCAGGGAAAATCAATCGGGAATAAGTTTATCTTCTTGAGAGAATACTTTGAACTGGCTATTATGCTGGTTAATGGATTTGAACACGACTATTGTCTTAAAGTTGCTGAAGTCTATGAGAAAAGAAAAGAAGCCTATTTCTTAAAACAAAAAGAAATAGACCTCTTAACTATTACATTCGTTAGTATGTAATAGTTTATCACTTTTTTTAGATTTTTAAAGGAGGACATTAAGAATTAATAGATCTCATATTGATCAAAATTAAATTGAGAAATTTTTAACCTGTTTTCACAGGCATTCTCTGTCCTCTTTTCAAAATTCATCTCAGAATTAAAATTCTCTCTCAAAAAGAAATACTTTAAAGAGAGTTTTTTAAGTTTTTTAATTTTTAAGCGAATGCCGTGAAAAATTTAAACTATTTTCAATTAAGAACTATTTGCTTTAATTTAATGAAATAAATTTCTTGGAAAATCGATTGATTGAAAACGTTTTAGGGTAACTTTGCGTAAGAGCCTGAATTTCTTTTATTTTTAAGAAAATGTTCTCTTTTTTCCTTAATTTATTTAAAATTGAAAGATAAATCAGAAAAAATTATTTAAAGGAACTGGATTGAAAAAACATAAAGTTATTGGAACAGGAGTTGGGATTAATCCTGGAAAAGTGGTTTGGATCCATAATCCTAAAGTTTTAAATTGGAATAATAATATTTATTGGTGGACTTTAGAAAATTATAATCAAAATGAAATGGATAAAATGGTTAAAACTGGGTTAATTAATTTAACCAATTCAGAGAATGAAGCTCAGGCCTGGGATAAGCTATTTAAATATCATAATAAACTATTTGATAAAGATCATGGTTATCTACCTGAAGAAAAAATTGCAATAAAAGTAAATATGAATGGTTCTGGTGAATGGGAAGATGATTATTCCGGAAATTCTAAAATGGATTATACAAACCCTGTTCTTTTAAAAAGTTTACTTAAATCTTTAGTAAATAAAGGCAAAGTTAAACCGGAGAATATAACGGTTTTAGATGCGGCTAGGATTTTTCCTAATTATTTTGTTGATTTTTGTAGTGAGAATGAATTAAAGGGAATAAACTTTGAAGGTAGAAATGAAAGTAAAATAGATTTAAATGAACCGGTTCAATGGTCAAAAGAATTTACTTTCAATATTAGCTATCTTCCAAAAAGTATTACTCAAGCTGATTATTTAATTAATTTAGCTTCATTAAAAGGACATTTCTGGGGAGTTACATTATTAGCTAAAAATCATTTTGGAACCTTCATGAATGAAAATCGCTTTATGCCACCAGTTTATGCAAAACTACATCAATTTGTTTTAAATCAAAACTATAATAATTATAGTGCACTTACCGATATTCTTTTAAACTATCAGTTAGGAGAAAAAACTATTCTTTATGGCTTCGACGCAATAATTTGTACTCAAACTGAAGGAACCAATATAAATCCAAGAAATTCAAGATGGACTCTTCCACCATTTAATGGGGATCAAACTAAAAGTTTATTTTTTTCGCAGGACCCAATAGCATTAGATTCAGTAGGAATAGATTTTTTAACTCACGAACCAATGATAGTAAATTATAATAAGGCTCCGATTGATCGGGCTGTTGATAATTACTTACATGAAGCTGCTCTAAATCAGAATAACCAGGCAAGTATTAATTATTTAAATGGAAATGGAGAAACTTCTAAAGT
>CANQNI010000233.1 GCA_947625175.1 uncultured Eubacteriaceae bacterium
AATCCTTCTTTCATACAAAGGAAATAGAGTCCAAAGGTAGCAATTATTACGCTGAGCCAAACTAAATTAGAACATTTTTTCTTAAATATTAAGCCTAGGATTGGAACAATTACGATATATAATGCTGTTATAAAACCGGCTTTACCTGCAGTTGTATATTGAATTCCTATTTGCTGGAGGATACTCGCAGTTCCCAAAAATAAACCACATAACAATCCACCCAGAGCAATTACTTTTTTATCATTGGCTTCTATTTTAGGTTTCTTTTTGTTTTTTAATTGTGTAAAAAGAACAATTGGGAGCAAAGCAAATCCCGCTATAATAAATCTTGTAAAAACAAAAGTAAAAGGACCAACATAATCCATTCCTTTACTTTGAGCTACAAAGGCTACTCCCCAGATAGTAGCAGTAAGTAATAGAATTAAAGAATTTCTAAATTGTTTTATTTTCATTGGGCTTCAATTTCATAATAAAAATATCTAAATTCTCTAACATGCCTCTCGTCTGACGCTGTAATAAGAGCTAATTCAGGTCTAGGATTTGATTCTTTCTGAATAGTTTCTGTTTCTTCTTGTTCTGGTTCAATATCATTAAAAATTCCTAAATCGTCTAAGATTTGTTCAAATGGATCGGTAATAAACATATCTAATAAAGAACCAAAAATTCCACTAGATCTTTGTTTTCTTTTCTTAGGTTTAATTATTTCGGGAACAACCGTTTCAACACCAAAATCCGGTTCTTTTTCATTTACTTCAATAATAATAGCTTCTTCTATTACCCTCATTTGATTCCTACTCCATTCTTATCAATTAATCCAATATATTTATTGGATTGTAGAATATCCATGAATTTAACCAGTCTTTCATAGAGTGGTTCAGCATCTTCACCATACTTTCTTTTTAAGTATCTACCAAGTTCAGTTATGTCTCTTTTTCCATTCATTCCTAACCAAACATAACTGGAGTATTCATCAAGATGTATTTGACTTTCTTTTGGTCGACCGAAAAATTTTTGGGCAATCCAGTTAAAAAAACCAATATTAGGAACCGTGATAATGACCATACCTTTTTCATCTTTTTTAAAGTCTAGATCAGGATTTCTTACAGGAATTAATTCCAGGAAATTTTCATCCTTTTGTAATTTTCTTGTTTTCATAGATAAAGAAAAATGGCTACGTAAACGCAGCCATGTAATTTAATCAGCTATTTCTTCTTTCATCGGACCTTCGTCTATTCCACCAGTTTTACCTTTATAAGCATAATAGATCATGGAAGCTGCTAGTAACAGACACATAACAATTGATCCAATTTTTCCAAGTGAAAAGTAATTACCGATATTTATTGCATCTAAAACTGTTGCTCCGCCCATTGGAATTATAGCTAAGACCGCTAAAATAATACCTACAAGCCCTTCACCAGCAATCATACCTGAAGAATATAAAAGGGTTGAATTAATCATTCCGCTCTTTTCTTTTTCACTACCTGTTGGGATTTTTTCAATAATTAAACGAATAATTCCACCAATCATGATAGCGGCAGTCGTTTGTACTGGTAAATACATACCAACTGCAAATGACATAACAGGTACATTAAGAAGTTCAACAGCTAAAGCAATAAAAACTCCAATAAATACGAGAGTCCAAGGTAAATTACCTTCCATAACTCCTTCAACAACCAGTTGCATTAAGCTAGCTTGTGGAGCAGGTAATTGTTCTGAACCGAATCCCCAAGCAGAATTTAAGAGATATAATACTCCACCAATAACAATTGAGGAAGCAACAACACCGATTAATTCCCCAATCTGTTGTTTTTTAGGAGTAGCTCCTACGATAAAACCAGTTTTCAAGTCTTGAGAGGTATCTCCGGAGATAGCAGCAATAATAGCAATAACTGAACCAACGGCTATTGCTGCAGTCATTCCTGTATGTCCTGTTAAACCGGTCATTTTAAAAATGAAAGTTGTAAATAACAGAGTAGCTATTGTCATACCTGAAACAGGACTGTTAGAGCTTCCAATTAGACCAACAATTCGAGCAGCAACAGTTGAGAAGAAGAATCCAAATATAGCTATTAATAAGGCTCCACCTAATCCGACTGGAATAGCAGGAATTAACCAGATAACTAAGATAATAATTAAAACTAATAATCCTACCCATTTCATTTCCAGATCGCTTTGGGTACGTAAACTGTTTCCACCACCTTTTATACTAAAGTCTTTCATAGCATCTCTAAAGGTAGTAACAATAAGTGGTAATGATTTAATTAGAGATAATATACCACCACAGGCAACAGCTCCTGCACCAATATAACGAATATAATTAGACCAAATTTCATCTGGAGCCATATCCATAATAGGAATATCACTTGGGAATACCACACTGTTTCCACCAAATGCTGCTAAACATGGCATAAGTGCTAACCATGATATAACACCACCAGCAAAGATGGTTGCTGAAACTTCAAAACCACAAATATAACCAACCCCTAATAGAGCAGGTAGTACTGAAGTTCCGAATGCTGATCCCTTATAAATTGGAATATCCCAAGAAATT
>CANQNI010000234.1 GCA_947625175.1 uncultured Eubacteriaceae bacterium
GAAACACTGTGAATCTTTAAACTCTGGATATAAGAATTTTAAATTTTCTGGAGTTATTTTTTCATCTAATTCTAAATTGGAAAAACCTGGAGTGTCAAGTAAATATCCATTATATAGTGTTTTAAGTAACTCAATATGTCTGGTAGTATGTTTCCCTCTATCTAATTTTTGACTTAAATTACCAGTATCCATTTGAGTTAAACATAAACGGTTAGAAAGACTAGATTTCCCAACTCCGGAATTTCCGGCTAAAAAAGCAGAAGTATTACTTAACTCATTAATTAAAAGTTCAATTTCATCTTCCTGTTCAGTGGATAAAAGATAAACTGGAATATTTAACTTTTGATATATTTCTTTTAATTCTTTAGCTTTAGTTAAATCTAAATCAACTTTAGTAATACAAATAATTGGAGCAATATCGTTAATAAAACAATTTAAGATTAATTGATCCAATAAAAGCAAATTAGGTTTTGGTGATTTAACTGAAACACAGATTAAAGCTTTATCAACATTACTTATACTGGGTCTAATTAAGGTATTTTTTCTATCTTTAATTTCAGTAATAACCCACTCATTATTTTCTTTAACTAAAGTTACGAAATCTCCTACCTGTGGCTTAATTTTTTGATATCTAAAAAGTCCTTTTGGTTTACATTCTATTAAATCTTTTTCCTGTAATAAAAAAGAGGAATCAATGGGATTACAATAATAAAACCCACCGATTCCTTTTATTATTCTAGCATTAATTTTTTTCATTCAATTTATTAATCAACTTTTTGAGCTTCAGTTTCTGGAGTATTAGTACCTGTTGATGAATCAGCACTTCCTGGACTAGAAGGATTTTGAGTAGAACCCGAACTATTTCCTGAACTTTGATTATTATTAGTACTATTACCACCAGTATTAGTTGACGGAGGAGTATTGTTATCATTATTGGAAGTTGCTGGACCATTACTTACAGTAAACGAGACATAAGTTCCTCGTTCTACAGTAGTCCCTTCAGATGGTGATTGACTAATAACTACACCATTTGGATAAGTTGAACTATTTTCAAAATTAATAGTACCAGAACTTAATCCATTTGATCTAATTCTATTCTCTGCATCACTTTGAGCTAGTCCAATAATACCAGGAACGGTTACTTTATCTTCACCTTTACTAACATAAATAGTAACTTTTTGTCCTGTAACTAATTTTGTTCCTACTCCTGGGACACAAGAATAAACAACTCCACTCTTATATTCACTGTTAAACTCTCTAATAATTTCTACATTAAAACCAGCTTCCATAAGACTAGTATTAGCCTGATCTTCTGTTTTTCCAATAACATTAGGAACAGCTATAGTTTGAACTCCTTGGCTAACAGTTAATTTAACAGTGCTTCCTTCTCTAACATTAGAATCATTTGATGGATTCTGGGAAATTACATTTCCAGCTGGAATATCAGCATTATAAGCTTCTCTTTCAACTTCTGCTTTAAGTCCTATTTCCTCAAGTGCAGCAGTTGCCTCGCTTAAAGGTAAATTGGTTACATTTGGAACAATTACCTGTCGGTTAAAGACACTGTTAGCTGCAAATAAACCAGCAGCAATTAGAATTATAACAGCTAACAAAGCTAAAATAATCCAATATCTAACATCCTTTTTATTTGTATCAACAGTAACTTCTGGACTGGTTGGTGAAGTTGGTTCTACATCTTCAATAGTAAATAACTCGCTTCCAAAGCTATCTATTGGCCCAGTTTGGATTGGATTATTTGGTAAGGTTGCATCGAAATCATCTAAAAGAACATTGAGATCATCAATTAATTCCTGAGCATTTTGATATCTGTCCTCTGGTTTTTTCTGAGTTAATTTTAAAATAACATCATTAACAGATAATGGAATATCACTATTTAAATTTATTGGAGGATTAATATTTTCCTGAATATGTTTTATAGCTATTGATACTGAACTTTCTGCATCATAGGGAAGTTGTCCAGTAACGAGTTCGTAATACATTATTCCAAGTGAATATAAATCTGAACATTCGTCGACAAAACCACCTCGAGCTTGTTCTGGAGAAATATAATGAACAGAGCCCATTGTTTGATTAGTTACAGTGACTGTTGAAGATGTGGCAGCTCTAGCTATTCCAAAATCAGCAACTTTGGGTACTAAATCCTGGGTTAATAAAATGTTATGCGGTTTTATATCTCTGTGAATTATTTTATGTTCATGAGCACACTTAAGAGCGTCTGCAATTTCAATGATAAATTGAGTAGCTTCAACATAATCTAATTTGCCTTTATTATTCAGATATTGTTTCAAGGTGATTCCTTCAACATATTCCATAATAATATAATAGATATTATCTTGAACACCTACATCAAATACTGAAACTATATTAGGATGAGATAAACCGGCAGCTGCTTGAGACTCCCTGTCAAATTTTCTAATAAACTGTTCGTTTTCTGTAAATTCCTCTCTTAAAACTTTGACTGCTACTAATCTGTTAAGTTTTAAATCGGTGGCTTTATATACTATCGCCATTCCTCCGCGACC
>CANQNI010000235.1 GCA_947625175.1 uncultured Eubacteriaceae bacterium
TTTATTCAAATTCATCCCGCCGCTTAACGAAAACATTCGTTTGAAGCGGGGGTCTTCTTTGAATGGAAGGATAACATCAACTATTTCTTTAAAAGTGACGTGTTCAAAATCTGGAATTAATCCTTTAATGATTAAAGCAGCAATTTCTTTAAACTAAAGAGTGAATTGGCACGGGCATCATAGTCAAATTTTTCTTTTTCCCGAAAGTCATGGGTTTTATTGGTTCAATGTATTTTTTTGTGGGTGAAATTTTGATTTAGATCAGAGTAGATCTCTTAAAGGAATAATTATATTAAAAACTTGAATAAAAAAAGAATCTCCGTTAAAGTTAGAAGTGCAAAAAACAAACAAGGAGATTCTTTTAATGAATTATATAAGATTTCAGAAAAATGGACAACTAGCTTTTACCCAATCCGATGAAAAATTATTTATTCCTTCTACTCTTTTTAAATTTCACAACACAGACACAGAGATTAAAACAACACTTTCCGGAAGAAGAGCCTACTGCTTTAATGGTGAAATAAAAATCACTAAAGAAGACCGTATCTGTCCTAAATGTGGAGCTGTAATGCATCTTCATGATCACCATGAAAAGACGCTGTCCCATATTCCAATAGGGGGGTAATCTTTCTAAAATTCATTTTGAGCAGATCCGTTTTAAATGCCCCAGGTGTCAGAAAACCGACTCCCAGTTTATTCCCTTTGAATCAGACAACCACCGCATAACAAGGGAGCTGGAAACCTATATTATGGAGTTGTTAGCTTTAGGTACATTCAGTAATAAAACCATTGCTGAAACGGTTGGTGTTAACCAACACCTGGTTAAGGAAATTGATAAAAAACGTCTGGAAAAGAACTATACGCTAGAAGGAACCAAACTTAAAAAACCTGAAAGAACCACCAGGTGTTTAGGAATTGATGAGTTTAAACTTCACGATGGATATATTTTCGCCACAATTATTGTAGATATGCAGACTGGTCATATTCTCTGGATCTACTATGGAAAGGGCAAGCAGGGAATCTATGACTTTATAGACCATGTTGGAAGAGAATGGATGGAACAGGTAGAGTGTATCTCCTGTGATATGAACGCACGGTATTACCAGGCTTTTGAAGAAAAATGTGACTGGATCCAGCCTGTCTTTGACCATTTTCATATTATAAAGAATTTCAATGAAAAAGTAGTCAGCGAAGTCCGTAAGGATGAACAAAGGCGTCTGAGAAAAGAAGGTCGGTTTAAAGAAGCAGACCAGTTTAAAAAGACCAGGTTTATTTTAACCTCCAAACGCGAAACCTTAGCCAAAAAGGATCAGGATGCTAAAGAAGGTAAAACCATCTCTAAAGGTAGCCCCCTGTTTGGGATAGAAGATATCTATTGTAAACCAGGTAACTTGTCCAAGTTGGAAGAATTAATAAAAGAAAACGAACTAATCTTTACTCTGGAATTAATCAAGGAAAAACTGGACCAGGCTTATGAACAAATTGATGAAAGTAGAATGGCTGCTATAATAATTGATATTATCGATATCTGTGAAGATTCAGGTAATAAACATTTAAAATGGTTTGAAAATCTTCTTGATAAACATTTTGAAGGAATCATCGCCCATGCAACCTTTCAAATTACCAATGGCCGTCTGGAAGGAATTAATAATAAAATTAAAACGTTAAGACGTCAGGCTTATGGTTACAGGGACGATGAATATTTCTTTTTAAAAATTATTGATGCTAGTAGGGTGAAGTATGTCCGTAATCCAAAATCCCACAAAATTTTACATTGAGGCGTTTTATTTTTCATAATTTTTGCCTTCTTTTGATAAGTAATAAGTAAGTGAATATCGAAACAATTTATTTATACCCAGTAGCTTAAAAATAAACAAAATAATCTTAAATTGAATTTAATTTCATTTTTACCATTTTCCTATTAATAGAACCATTAATGAGCTTAAAATTGCTTAAAATTAAATTTTGAAAAAATTATGAAAAAGGATTTTAAGCGGAGAAAAGTAACTAAAAAAGATGTAAAAAAATTTAAAAAATTATATGAACTAGTTGATTGGTTTTTTCTTTTTATCTGATTTAATGTTATAATTCTTTTCGTGGTATTCCACAATTCCCGCTTTAAAATTTACCAAATTCTTTATTTTTACCCAATAAATTCAGTTTGAAACAAATTTTCATTAGGTGTATAATTAGGCATGATTCAAACGTTTTCAAGAAAGTATCATTTTCTCTGAATGAAAACGTTAACTGTTTAATAAAGTGAAGAGACAATCTGGCCAGATTTTCACTTTTTTATTAATTTATAAATGGTTTTTGAAGCAGGACTTCAAAAATCTAGATGGAGTTATTATGGGAAGAAAAATTAAAATTCTTTCTATCCTACTTATCTTAACTGCCCTTCTGTTTGCAGGGACTGGTTGTTCGAATAGTGATACTTCTTCAAGTAGTGGTAATCTAACCTTTGCTATCTGGGATACATTCCAGAGAGATGGTATGCAACAAATAGCGGACTTATACCATGAACAACATCCTGAAACA
>CANQNI010000236.1 GCA_947625175.1 uncultured Eubacteriaceae bacterium
ATCAAGATATATTCGACTACCTACTGCTTCCAATTGACCCTGGTATTTACCATCGTAAACTTTATTAGCTTGTTCAGACATCTGAGCAAAAACCAGTTGGCAAATTCTTCTTCCAGCTAATAATTTAATTGGGAGTCGATTAGCATTATAGAGTTCTAAAGTAATTTTCCCTTTAAAACCAGGATCAACCCATCCAGCATTCTGGATGAATAAACCCATTCTTCCTATGGAGCTTCGACCTTCTACAAATGCAGTTAAGTCATTAGGTAATTCAATATATTCTTCAGTTGTAGCTAATAAAAAAGAATTTGAAGGAATTATAACTTCATTAGCTTCAAATGAAATATAATTAATTTGATCAGTCATTGACATACTTGAAAAAGAATTTTCATCCAACTTTAGAAAATGATTACCTAATTTTAAATCAACGGAAGCAGGCTGTATTTGTTCCTTATTTATAGGTTTTATAACCAATTTTTCATCACTTAAAAGTTTTATAATTGTTTTATCTGAAAGTATCATGATAAAACATATTAACATAAAAAAATTGCCGCTTAGATATCTAAACGGCTAATTCAGTATTTCTATATTATTATTTTTTAAACTTTTCTGAACATCGATTAAACGTTGATTAGTAGAGCCCATCCATTTTAATCGAAGATCTTTTTCTTCAACTTTAAACTCTCCATCAATTAAATAATCAATTAAAGGTAAGAGTTCAGAATTATTATCTTTTAATTCTTCAAATAGATAACCTGACCAACACCAGATATCCTTATTAGGAAATTTTTCTTTAAATTTCTGGGCCAGATTAACTAATTCAACCTGATTATATTCCTCCATAGGTTCACCACCTAATAAACTTAGACCTGAAATATAATCAGGCTCACAGGCCTTTAATATTTCTATTTGAGTTTCCTTTGTATAAGGTTTTCCAGAATCAGGATCCCAGGTTTCACTATTAAAACAATCCTTACAATGATGAGAACATCCTGAACAAAAGAGGGAAACTCTTATTCCCTTTCCATTGGCTACATCATATTTTTTTATTGAATGATAATTCATAAATTTAGTGAAATACCTTAATAGGAATAATCCTATTAAGGTTTTCTATCGAATTTTACTTTATTATAAATGAAGAACCCTATTGGCAATTTCATTAAACCGACCTTTATTCCAACCTCTTTCATATTTTCCTAAATATCCGCACATCCGTCTTATAATATCTAAATGATCGGGATCTTTTTCTCCGCAATTTGGACACTGGAATACTAACTGATCTTCAGTTTCACCTTTAACAATATCCATTTCACCATGGTAGCCACAAGTATTACAGGTGTCTATTTTACAATTAACTTCCCCATACATATTGTTATAAAACATGAATTTAATTAAAGAACTTAAAGCTTCTTCATTATCAATCATATTGGGAATCTCAACATAAGAAATACTTCCTCCCGATGAAAGTTCCTGAAATTTTGATTCTTCTTTTAGTTTTGTAAAGGCATCTATTTCTTTTTCAACAGGGATATGGTAACTGTTACTGATATATCCTTTGTCAGTAATTCCATGAATAATACCAAATCTTTCACGGACTTTATCAGTAAATTTACCTATGGTAGATTCCATTGGAGTCCCATAAATACTCCAACCAAGTTTATCTTCAATCTTCCATTGATCGCAGTAGCTATTTAATTTCTTTAATATATCTACTGCCAGATTCTGAGATTCTGGACTTAAATAATCTTCTTTGGTTAAATACATTACAGCTTCAGCTAAGCCAGCATAACCTAAACTTATCGAAGAATATCCATTATATAAAATCGGGTCAATTACTTCATTTTCTTTAAATTTAACATAGGCTCCGTGCTGAAAAAGAATAGGCGCAGCGTCAGATGTCATTCCTTTCAATTGGTTAATTCTTTCTAATTGAGCCTGATGAACTATATTGGCACCTTCATCTAATTTTTCCCAAAATAGATCCAAATCCCCGTTTGAAAGCAAAGAAATATAAGTTAAATTGAGTGTTACTACACCCATATTTGGACGACCTTTAATTAAAGGTTCCCCGGTAGGATCACATAAAACTCGATCTGTTTCTCGAACAAAACATCCTTCTTCTAAAGCTGCTAATAACTTTTGAAATGATTCAGTCTTTTCTAATTCTTCCGAAACTACCATAAGTGATTGCTCACTTCGGCATCCCATAGGATCAACTTCTGCCCCTTTTATTTCCGTCATCTTTTTAGCGCTTAAGTAATCCGGATTCATCGTTTCTGCTGTACAAGAAACAGCTTGTTTAAACAAAGCATGATCAGGACCATCTTCATTGATATTTTCTTCATTTAAGAAGAATAGGAGTTTTGGAAAAGTAGGATAAGTTTTAACACCAAAACTATTTTTAACTCCTTCTCTTCGTTGCTTAAAGACTTCTTGTGCTAGCAGGATTAAATCGTTCTTTTCCTGCTCATTCTTTGTTCTATGTGTATTAATACTCATTGAAACAAAAGGTGTTTGA
>CANQNI010000237.1 GCA_947625175.1 uncultured Eubacteriaceae bacterium
GTCGATAATAGGAACCAGTCTGGTTCGAACAACAAAATACTTTTTTCCACCGATTTCCGGATAATCTTCGGGATAAGTAAGTGCCATAGGTATATCAGTTATAAAGGGATGTTTGTTTTTACCATAGAGAAATTTTGGGAGTTGATTCTTTTTAACAGAACCATATTTCAGGTCTTTTATTTCCCCAACATCCCAGATAAAGGTAGTAAAGTGAAAAAGTGTTTTCCGGAGGCGTCTTTCTATTCCAACCGGTCCTTTTTTACTATTACAGTACTTTATAAGTTTATCTCGCTCTTCTTTATCAGTTGCATCTGTAACACCCTGCTCTTTAAGATAATTCTCAATTAATCTATCCTCAAGTTTCCTTTTGAGTCTTCCAACTCTCGGAATAGCAGTCGGGGCATCTCCACCACCTCTTAGGATAGTAAAGCGGGTTCCTTTTGGAATTTTAAGATTAAGGAATGAAAAATCATTATTACGAGCCATATCCTTGTAGCAGAGTTCATCTAGAACAGTTCTGAGAACAGCCGGATTTAAACTACTCTTTTTAACCTGCAGGTGTTGGATTACCCTACCATCTACATCATCTAAATAGCTGTCATTTTCAGATACTTCTTTTTCAACCAGGCGCAGGGCCGGAAGACCCGGATCATCTGTTTCAACAAAGATGGTATCAGGAGCAATTACCGGTACAGTCTTTGACTGCTCTGTAGTTAGAATTTTAATCATCTTCTCGACGAATTCGACAGGAGCCTTACAGGCATTATCGATAGCGATCTTTTTAATCGGTTTATCTTTTCCCATATATTTATCCAGAAGTTCCTGTTTTGCCATTACATTAGATTCTCTTTCACCGTATTCATAGGAGGTAATATTAAGGCAGGCTATCGGTTCAATTTTAATAAGTAGCTTTAATTCAGGGTTAGTTTTAATATAATCAATAAACCGGGCCAGAAAGAGACTTTTACTCTGGTAGTTTTCTCTGTCGAGCTCAGTAGTCTTAAGAGCAGGAACCACAGCATGACTTCCTTCATTCCTTTTAACTGCAAAGAGAATATCCCCATTCTGAGTCTGTCTTCCGATACGCCAGAAACCGTCCTTAACTGCAATCTCATAGGTAAAGGGAGAGCCTCTGTCTGTTTTATAATAATCCGAACAGGAAACCTCAAAAACGCAGATACTTGAATCCTCACTAATAACATAGTGTTTAATTGTATAACCGTGGTAGTTATTACCATAGTAGGGATTAGGATTAATAAAACCTGGATCACCAACTCTGACTGAAGCTTTATTTGCTTTAGGATCAGCCGGAGTATTACCAACTTGGTTTAAAATAGAGCGGGTAATAATTCCGGGGATATCTTTTTTGTACTTATCATATGAAATCTTTTCTACTTTTCCCTCTTTGATCATTTGTTCTATCAGTGAAGAATTTGCCCGCTCAGGTCTTAAGGTAGCACCTTTTTCAGTAGTAACGATAACTTTAATATTATTTTTAATCTTTGAATGGATTACCGAATACACAGTTTTATCAAAGATTCTCGCCGAAGTCAGATCACCGTAGAAGTCAGCCGTTAGGGTATCTTCCTTATCCATCTCCCAAAAATTGATATCCCTTGGCTTATCTAACATCCAGAGTTCATAGTTTTTATTAAAATAATCAGTATTCACTGTCGTTTTAAAAAGATTAAGCCGTAGTTCTTTAAGAATGGCCTTTTTTCCACTTAAGTTGTATTCTTTCACTTATTATCTCCTTTTAAAATTTCATGGGCGTATCTACCATGATTGGTTTTCATCTGACCTAACCGTAGACGCTCGAGATTCGGAAAGAAACCGGGGATAGTAAGAATAGCTCCATCATCCCATTCTTTAGCTACAGCCCCTTCATCTGAGCTAAAAGTTGTAATGTATAAAAATTTAAAATCCTTTCCCTCAAATTCATCAGGGGCAAGCTCTTTAAGTCGCTCTAACTTCCAACGGGTTTTTCTGAGCCACTCCTGACTGGTATAGATATCTTCTGAGTTTGTACCATAATTCTTAATATCTACAAAAACGACTGATCCGTCTTCATGGATAAAGTAGAAATCGGCAATCTCGAAGATATCCCCTTTCAGGGGCAGAGTTTTAATATCAAAAACTTCTTTAAGTATTCCCCTGACAGCTTCTTCACCAACAGCTCCTTTATAGATATAGAAGGTTTGGGGCTCCATCAGATACTCTCCCTCCCAGGAGGTAGCATAATCATTTTCTTTAAACCAGTTGGCTACGCCATCGAATTTCATCAAATCTGGCAGGAAACTGGCTTCTTCTGAAATGACAGGAGTGATTTTTGTTCCATCCTCGTAAATACTATTAGCCCTTACTGAGGAAATATCTCCAGAGTAGACAAAACAGCTCCGTCTGATTTCGCTCTCATTAAGACCTCTGGGATTTTTCAGGCTATAATCTCTGATTAACTGGTAGCGGTCGACAAATTCTTCACTCATCTCCCCTTTTCCGATTCTATCTACTACG
>CANQNI010000238.1 GCA_947625175.1 uncultured Eubacteriaceae bacterium
CTTCTAACGGAACGTCTCATAGCTTCTAGCTTTTTAGCTGAACAAGGTCCAATAAAGACGATTTTAGCACCAGGATGTTCTTTCTTGATAATTCTTGCTGTTCCTACCATTGGTGTTAATTCACCTGAGATATACTGAGCATATTCCGGGAAGTCACGTTTAGCCATAACTGACCAGGATGGACAGCAGGAAGTTCCAAGGAACTTGTCTTCACCATGAAGAACATTATTTATATAGTGATGTGCTTCTTCAACAGAGCCAAGGTCAGCTCCAATAGCAACTTCATAAACTCCTTTAAAGCCTAATTGTTCAATAGCTTTATAAATAATATCCGGAGTAGCTAAAGGGCCAAACTGACCAACAAAAGCAGGGGCAATTTCAGCATAGATTTCATCATCCTGTTTCATAGCCTGTATTAGTTGGAAGATTTGTGATTTATCGGTAATTGCTCCGAATGGACAATTAACAACACACAGTCCACAGGAAACACAGATATCATGATTTATTTTAGCTCTTCCTTTTTCATCAGAACCAATTGCGTTAACACCACAAGCTGCAGCACAAGGTCTGTCATACTGAACAATAGCATTATAAGGGCAAGCCTGAATGCAACGACCACATTTGATACATTTTTCCTGATCAATGTAAGATCTTCCATTTACCATTGAAACGGCTTGTTTTGGACAAACCTGAATACAAGGATGAGCCAAACAACCGCGGCAGTTATTGGTAACCCAGACTGTCTTAGTTGGACAGGCATCACAGGCAAAAGGAATAACATTAATTAGTGGTGGTTCATAATAAATTTCTGGAATAGAAACTTTATCAATGTCAGCTGAAATTGGCGATGGTTCGTCTACCGGATAGAGTCCAAATCCAAGTGCTAATCTTAATCTTTCCCCTACAATAGCCCGTTCTTTAAATACGGATTCGCGGTAGTGGGCGTCTTCCCCAGGAATAATTTCAAATGGAATTTGTTCCATTCTTTCACCATATTTTTCTGGTGGAGTTTCCCAGGCCATTTTAGCAATAGCTTCAAAAACTTGTCTTCTTAAATTAACAATGGGGGTAAAATCATCTCTCATAGTATAGAGTTTCCTCCAATTCTTTCTAGGATCGCTGCCATTACACTTTGAGATGTTGCTTTGGTTATAATTTCGTCTTCTACTTTAGCTACAGGACAATTTTCTTCTACGTCACAACCTTCTAAACTTTTAACTGGAACTACTTCAATCGGTTTATCCAGATTAACTTCATCAACAATATCGTTTAATGTTTCAATCTGATCAATAACATCCATAGCACCATGAAGTAAACCATAAGTATTACAGCATACCTGAACTTCTAAAACATCATCCATCAAAAACTCTCCTATCAATTAATTCTTAAAACTATGTATTGGAGCTGGAATATATCCACCTCGATTTATAAATCTGAAACAATCAGAATTGTTTACTTTCATAATAGGGGCTTTACCTAGTAAGCCACCGAATTCAGCCGTCTGGCCTTCTGTTTTACCATAGACAGGAATTATTCTAACTGCTGTAGTCTTATTATTAACCATACCAATAGCTGCTTCATCAGCTATTATTCCAGAAATCGTAGTTGCTTTGGTATCTCCTGGTACTGCTACCATATCGATACCAACAGAACATACCGCTGTCATGGCTTCTAACTTATCTAGTGTTAGAGATCCTAATTCAACAGCTTCTATCATTCCTTCATCTTCACTAACAGGAATAAAAGCTCCTGATAAACCTCCTACCGTTTTGGCAGCCATTAAACCCCCTTTTTTAACAGCGTCATTTAAAATGGCTAATGCTGCAGTTGTTCCAGCTCCACCAGTATGTTCAATACCAAATTCTTCTAAAATTCGACCCACTGAATCTCCTATTGCTGGAGTTGGAGCTAGAGATAAGTCAACAATTCCGTACTGAACGCCTAAATTTTGAGCTACTCGGGATCCAATTAACTGACCAGCTCTGGTAATCTTAAAAGCGGTCCGTTTGATTTCTTCAGCTAAATCCTGAATTGGCGCATCTTTTAATTTCTCAATAGCCTGTTTAACTACTCCTGGACCAGAAACGCCTACATTTAACATTGTTTCGGGTTGGGTAATTCCCTGGAAAGCGCCTGCCATAAATGGGTTATCATCAACAGCGTTACAGAAAACGACCAGTTTAGTACATCCTATTGAATCATAATCCCTGGTTTCATAAGCCGTTTTCTTTATGGTTTCTCCCATTAACTTAACAGCGTCCATATTAATTCCAAGTTTGGTACTACCAAGATTAATAGAAGACATTACGCGCTCTGTCTGGGCTAAAGCTTCCGGTATGGTTTTTATTAATACCAGGTCACCTGGTGAGAAGCCTCTTGGAACAATAGCGGAAAAACCACCAATAAAATTAACTCCAATCTCTTTAGCAGCCCGGTCTAAAGTCCGAGCAAGTTTTAAGTAACTTGAAGCTTTGGTTGCCGAACCCAATAGACTTATTGGGGTAAC